>DAOVMB010000326.1 GCA_030630905.1 Sedimentisphaerales bacterium | reverse complement strand
TCGTTGTGAGCATCAGTGTGGTGGTTATTGCAGCGGCAGTCTTGCTCGTCACTTTCGACAAAGCCGAACACGGGGCAGAGGATATATTAGCACTGTATCGGGATGATGCTAAATACGGCAGCCTTACGATCGGCTACCCGCTCGATGAAACGCTTTTTCCGCCTGATATTGTGCCGCCCGTATTTCGCTGGAAGGACGACAATTCCAACTCCAGTATATGGCTCATCTCTATCAGGTTCGGGGACAACAAATCCGGCATGAATTTCCTCGCTCGCGAACCACAGTGGGCGCCCGAGCCGGAGCAGTGGGAAGCCATAAAGAAGCGGTCACTGGAGAAAGATGCCGAAGTCACCATTCTGGGTGTCAGCCGTGGAGTGACGACAAAAATCCTCTCGGCAGGGCATGTCACAATCAGAACATCCAAAGACGAGGTCGCCGCGCCGTTGTTCTATCGTGAGGTAAACCTGCCCTTTATCGACGCCGTTAAGGATCCCTCGCGCATCCGGTGGCGTTTCGGTTCTATTTCTTCGCCGCAGCAGCCTCCGATTGTTCTGGATAATCTGCCGGTTTGCGGGAACTGTCACTCGTTTTCCCGGGACGGAAAAACACTCGGATTAGACGTGGACTACGCCAACGACAAAGGCTCATACGCGATTGCTGCTGTCTCAGAACAAATGGTTCTCACCAGGGACACGATTATAACGTGGAGCGATTACAAAAAGGACGATGAGCAGGAGACGTTCGGCCTGCTCTCGCAAGTCTCCCCGGACGGTAGGTTTGTTGTCAGCACGGTAAAGGACAAGTCTGTTTTCGTTCCAAGACCGGACCTGGCTTTCTCCCAGCTCTTTTTTCCATTCAAGGGTATTCTGGCCGTGTATAACAGGCAAACACGTATTTTTCAGTCGTTGCCGGGGGCGGATGATCCGCAATATGTCCAGAGCAACCCGGCATGGAGCCCCGACGGCAAACATATCGTCTTTGCCAGAGCCAAAGCGTATGACCTTAAACGTACTTCCTCAAGCGGCAAAGTGCTTTTGAGCCCCGAAGACTGCAAGGAATTCCTCGAAGAAGGAAAGCCGTTTCTTTTTGACTTATACAGGATTCCGTTCAACGATGGAAATGGCGGCACGCCCGAGCCGATCCGGGGCGCTTCCGACAACGGCATGAGCAACTACTTCGCGAAATACTCGCCCGACGGCAAGTGGATTGTCTTCTGCAAAGCTAAAAGTTACATGCTGCTCCAGCCCGACAGCGAGCTTTACATCATACCGGCCGAGGGCGGCACAGCCAGAAAACTGCGCGCCAATACAAGCCGGATGAACTCCTGGCACAGCTTCTCGCCCAACGGCAAGTGGCTGGTGTTTTCCTCTAAAGCCAATTCGGCCTACACGCAGCTTTTCCTCACACATATCGACAACGAGGGGCGCAGCACTCCTGCCGTCCTGTTGTCGCATTTTACCGCACCGGACAGAGCTGCAAATATACCTGAGTTTGTCAATGCCAAGTCCACGGCAATAAAAAAAATCAGCGAGCAATTCGTGGACGATTATTCTCTGGTGAGAGCCGCGAACGAACTGCTCAAAGCCGACGATTTCGACCAGGCGGAACAAAAATGCAGAGAGGCGCTGGAACTGAACCAAAACAACGCCCAGGCCCACTACACGCTGGCGTGTAGCCTCGAACCCAGAGGCATGCTCGAAGAAGCCATATCCCATTTATCCGAGGCTGTGCGACTTGACCCAAACTATGCCGATGCGCACTACAATCTCGGCCAGGCGATGTTCCGCAAACAGAAGCCCGATGAGGCAATAAAACATTTGTCTTTGGTTGTGCAGCTTGAACCGGACCACGTCAAAGCCCGTAACAGCCTGGGCGCCATCCTGCTCACAAAGGGGATGGTCGAAGAGGCTGAGCCGCATTTGTCGGCAGCGGTGCGCCTTGACCCAAACAACGTCGATGCACAGTACAACCTCAGCCAGGCGATGCTCCGCCAGGGAAAGACCGACGAAGCAATCGAGCATTTGCGAGAGGTGGTGCGGCTGAAACCGGACGACGCCGATGCACACTATGCCCTTGGTATAAGTCTGGCCGGCCGGGGAAGACCCGATGAAGCGATCAAACATTGGGCACAGGTTGTGAACTTGAGACCCGATTTTACGGGCGCGCACTACAACCTGGGCGTCGCACTGGCCCGACAGGGGAAACTCAATGAGGCGTCCGGACATTGGCTGCATGTGATACGTCTTGAGCCGAATAACGCCGAGGTTCATTACATGCTCGCCAATTCACTGGCTGCTTTGGGAAAGCTCGACGAGGCGATCCGGCATTACTCGAAAGCCATACAAATCAAGCCGGAAATCGACACCTCGCCGAGGCTGCACGATCTTCTGGGAATAAACTATGCCAAAACAGGCCAGTACCAAAAAGCTGTTTCATCCGCCCGGAAAGCGGTCGATCTGGCTCGTGCCGCGGGACAGGAAGCGCTCGCACAGCAAATCGAGCGGCGAATTGAACTCTACAAGCACAATAAGCCTTAGAAAATCCCTCAATGAAAGACATCAATGAATGACCTTATTTCAAACGGTAGAATCTTTCCGACCGGTGCCGGAATTAGCTTGATTTTTCTACCCATAATGTTTAGAATAGAGGAACTATAAATCAGAAACTTCGAATGGAGCAAGGGACATTAATAAGACATGACAGCAAACTTAGATATACGCAGCGTCGAGTCGCCCGGAGCGACCGAAATCTTCATTTCAAGCACACCTCAGGAAAATGTGCCGTTTCAGGACCAGGCCCGGGATATCTTTGCCGGAATCAGTGATGTTCTCCGCTCAAGAGGCGCCTCCATCCTTCAGGAGCGGATTTTTTCCACCCAGGCCGCGGCCGAGACTCTTCGCAAGGCACGTGCCCAAGCCTACGGCGACCTCGACGATGGAGTTACCCCAAGCTTCCTGGTAGCCCGGGAAGGGCTGTCCGGCCAGGTAGCCGGTGTGCAAGTCCACGCCGTCAGCGGCGACAACAGGCCGGAAGTAGTACAACTGGACGGAAATGCCTGCGGACGAATCTTTCGCTCGCCCGGCTGTACCTATCTAACGCTTTCGTATATATCCGATCAGCAGGATGAACAGGCTCCCGCACAAGCCCGGATCATGATGCAGAAAGGTGACGCGATACTCCGGAAGCTCGGCACCGATTTCCTGTCGGTGCCCCGGACCTGGATGTGGCTCAAGGACATTCTGTCATGGTATGACGACTTTAATCACGTCCGGACGAACTTCTTCACCGAATGGGGTCTGGTCGGAGCCGGGACCCGCCAATCAATGCCCGCCAGTACCGGTATCGGACTTGGCCCGGCCAACGGGAGCCACTGTGCGATGGACCTGACGGCCGTGCTCGAACCGAACGGCGCCACGCAGTACCTCCAGGCCGCGGGAAAGCAGCATTGCGCAATAGAATACGGCTCAGCCTTCTCGCGGGCTTCGAAGGCAATCACGCCGGCGGGTCAGACGGTATTCGTCTCCGGAACCGCCTCGATCAATACCGATGGCCAACCCATACATATCGGCGACGCTGCGGGCCAGATCAAGACGACCATCGAAAACGTCCGAGCCGTGCTCGGAGATATGAACTGCGGCGACGAGGACGTTGTGCATGTAATCGCCTACTGCAAGACAACCGAGATCGAAAAGGTTTTCAACGCTTACAAGGACACTCTCGACTGGCCCTGGATAACGGTCATTTGCGACATCTGCCGCCCCGACCTGCTATTCGAAATCGAAGCCACCGCGATGCCCAGATAGGATTAACCTTATGTAGTCGCCCTGGCCTTAGCAAACCGTTAACAGAAGCGCCAACCTTTTCTGCAATAAGCACAAAAATCATCGATGCGTATGAATTTGGCTCCATTCGACGTTACTCAGAGCCTGCCCTGAGCTTGCCGAAGGGACAAGCTTGAATTGGGTTTGTTTTCTTCGGCTCGGCAGGCCGGTTTTTTACCATAATTCCCTTTCAAATAAGAATTTACGCCAATTTGCCCTTTCGGAAATTGGCTTTGTTTTTTCAATTCCTATTAACCGCGGAGTTCGCGGAGAACGCAGAGGAAACAAAATCTCCCAGCCAGCTACACCAACGCGAGTTTTTACACATCAAAAAACCTCCGCGCCCTCGGCGTTCTCGGCGGTAAAACAACCGAATTGGC
>DAOVMB010000183.1 GCA_030630905.1 Sedimentisphaerales bacterium | reverse complement strand
GATGAACCAGTTCTCACCTGAGCGGCGGGCCAGGACGGCGTATTCTCCGATTTGGCCGTAGAGGACTTTTGTATCATCCCAGGCCGGTGGGACATGATTGAAGAACTCCAGCTCCGGCTCATCGCCGATGACGTTATTACCGCCTCCGGCGCCGCCGGCCCTCCGAGGGGAGCTGCCTGGCCGGTCGTACCAGTAAAGAAATTGCCAGGGGCTGTAAAAACACACACTCTTGGCCAATTGATATGCGTGGCTTGCATTTTCATCGACCCGTCCGTCATAATAGCAAATCGTGTTGTCCGCCGCACCGGCCAGCATGCGAGTGAATAAAATGGTCAAAGTTAAACTGTTCGAAGGTTTGGTCTCATCGCCCGCGATGCCCTCCTGCGTCATGAGATTCGGATACGTTCGGCTGTATCCGGTCGGGCGGTACTCATCGTGGACATCGACCATAAGATGATGCTCGGCTGCTTTGCGAACTGCTTCGTGAAGCCATGCCGTCCAGCGCTGTGAGCCGACCTGCACGAATCCGTACTTTACGCCCTTGATGCCCCACTTCTCGTAGAGCGGCAGAATCTCATCGAGTTGCCTTTCCAGCGCCTTGCGGTTGACATAGAGGATGATTCCGATGCCGCGTTGATTTGCATAGTCGATGATATAGTGCAGGTCCAGCGGGCCTTTTGAGCGTTTGGGATCAACTGAGATTGTCGTGGCGTCGGAATCGTCGCTGTACTCGTGGCCGTACCAGCCGGCGTCGAATTCGACGTACTGAAGGTTGTGCTCGACGGCGAAATCAACGCATGCTTTTCCGCCGGTGGTGGTTAAAGTTACCTCGCGTATAACTTTGCCGGGTTTGATCCAGGAAGTGTCGTCGATCGCACACGGCTCGTTCAGGTTCAGCAGCAGGTAATTGCGTTCGAGCAGCTCTCCGGGAGTCCGGCCGAGCAGAATAACTCGCCATGGCGTCGTAATCGGCGTCGCGGCATCGACTTCGCCGTGCAGCGAACTGACCAGCGTTAGTGGCTGACTCTTGTCCGGCGAGAGCCGCATTCTCGCATAATCCACCAGCCGGGCCTCGGCCACCGATGCGAAAAGCCTTTCGTCGATTTGGACAGTCAACGGCCTTTCACAGTTGTTTTTAATCTTGCTGAGTGGCACCTTGCTGTACTCGCCCTGGGCGGAATAGACGGCGTAAGCTGTGTGGTCGCTCGTGAAACTAAACTGTGTCTTCTCCACCGATATAACGAGATTTTTCAACGCATCCTGCTGAGGCAACGTATAACAGAATGCCGCTCCTTCGTTGTAAGCGCGAAAGGTCAGTTGCAACCGGCGATGGGGCGGGCGGCTTTCTCTGAGCTCGGCAACGAGCTGGTTGTAATTGTCCCGGATTGTCTTTCGCTCCGCGTAAACGGGCGAATACGTGCTGTCATGACTGGTCCGAGAGACATCTACGATTTCAAAACCGGCTTCCAGCGGGGCAGCGTCTTTGATTGCGAGTCCCAGGCGTGAATCAGCGATAACGAGTTGATCATTATACGTGACGGTGTAAGTCGGGCAACTCTGCCGGTCTCCAATATCCTTGAGGTCGAATTCGACGATGACGTTCCCATCCGGGGATTCGAGCACATGCCCTGCCGTAGGGGCGGTTCGCGAACCGCCCGTACTGTTAATTGAGGCAAGAACGAGAAAGACGCCGAAGATCAAACTCTGCAGCGACGAGGTTTTCGAATGGCGATAATTGACTTTACTCTGCATAAGAATCTCCGTATTAAGACAGCCCCCTTTTTAGAAGGCGTGGCTATTGATTTAATGCTATTGCTACGCTGGACGCGTTAAAGAATAAATGGATAAAAATAGGCCGGAACAAAGAGCCGCTCTTTTCATACGAATAGCCCAGGCATACGCCTAAGACAAATAACGCCGGCCAGTGTCCGGGATTTGCGTGCATGATCGCGAAGAACACCGAGCTTACCGCTATCGCCGGCCAGGCCGATGTCGATTGCCGATTGCCGATTGCCGGTTGCCGATTGCCAATCTCAAATCGACAATTGAAATTCGAAAATCGCAAATCCAGTATGGAGCGTATCGTTGTCTGAACAAATCCTCGAAACAACATCTCTTCGAGCAAAGGCGCAATTACCACAGCGACAAACACAATCATGATACGAAGCGGCAACTGCGGATATTCCGTGATCATTTCGAGCTGCTGATGCTGCTGCATCTCGTACTCCTGACCCGAGATCAATTTGGCAACAAAGACTGTCATAGTAATAGCGGCCATCATAAGCGGCCAGGCGGCCAGCAGATTCACAAATCCCATAAAAAAATCTTTGACGATCGTCTTGATATTCAGGCCAAATCCTTTCAATCGCCGGGCGAAATGAACGTGCGCCAGAAACATCATCGCTGTCATTGTTACAACTGCTCCGATGCTGAGAATCAGGTGATCGGTGAATATTTTTTGCCAGCCCAGCAGGCCCGGCGTCAGTTTTTGCACCAAGGCTATGACCATCGAAACCGCGCCGAACCAGAGCATAAGCGGAACGAGGGGCAAATAGGGGGGCATGTTGTTTCGGCGGGGCGGCGAATCGGTTAATGCTTTTGTGCCCAGAGATGTACCGAGCAACCAGCAGGCGAATAATATCAGCCCTGCCAGCCAGATGAAGTCTGTTGCGGTTATGGTCTTAGCGAATTCCATTGACTATTTACAGTTGAGTATTTACTATTCTTGAATTGTCCGTTTTGAACCTCTAATTGTCAAAGGAAAACAGAGCATGGATGTATTTCGCGTTGAAGGACCGGTTCAGCTTTCCGGCAGCGTTCGTATAAACGGCTCGAAAAACGCTTCTCTGCCGATCATGGCTGCAACCATTTTAGCCCCCGGAGAATCGACCCTGAAAGCCGTGCCTCATCTTTCAGACATTTCCGTGTGCGGCGAATTGCTCGGGCGATTAGGCTGCAAGCTCACCCGCGGCTCCGAAGGCGAGTTGTGCATAGACTCGACGGTCATCGACAATCCGGTTGGTGAATATGAAATCGTCTGCAGGATGCGAGCGGGGATTTGTATTCTTGGCCCATTGCTGGCGAGGTGCGGCAGGGCGGAGGTTTCTATGCCCGGTGGTTGTGCCATCGGCGACAGGCCCGTCAACCTTCACCTCAAGGGTCTGAAGGCCCTCGGCGCACAAATCCACCTAAAGAACGGCTATATCATCGCCGAAGCTCCGAACGGTCTGAAAGGCAAAGATATTTTCATGGGCGGGCCGTTCGGCTCGACCGTGCTCGGCACGGCGAACGTGCTGATGGCAGCGACGCTGGCAAAGGGCCGAACCGTTATCGAGTCGGCCGCCTGTGAGCCGGAGATAGCGGACCTTGCGAACTGTCTGAATAAGATGGGCGCGAAGATAACGGGTATCGGCTCGCCGCGACTGACAATCGACGGGGTTGAACAGTTGCAGCCGGTCAGCTATGAGGTCGTTCCGGATCGAATCGAGGCCGGGACCTTTATCGTCGCCGCTGCGATAACCGCGAGCGAGCTGAGGCTGCAGAACTGCCGGCTCGGTGATATGATGGCTGTCGTCGATACGCTCAGATATATCGGGATTTCGATCGATGCCGAAGGTGATGGCTGCGTAGTCAGCCGCCGGGGCCTGCTTAATCCTGTCGATGTGACTACACAGCCTTATCCGGGCTTTCCGACCGATTTACAGGCGCAGTTTATGGCCCTGCTGTCGCTTGCCGAGGGCAATAGCGTAGTAATTGAAAAGGTCTTTCCCGACCGGTTTATGCACGTCGCCGAACTCAATCGGATGGCGGCTAATTTACGCAAGGAAGGGCCGACCGTGATAGTAGCCGGCGTAAAGAAACTCATAGCCGCTCAGGTCATGGCGTCGGACCTCCGGGCGTCGGCGGCGCTGGTGCTGGCAGGATTGGCCGCCGAAGGGACCACGATAATTAACAGGGTCTATCATATCGATAGGGGCTATGAAAGAATTGAAGAAAGATTGAATCCTCTCGGTGCAAAAATCATTCGAGAGAGCGTTTAGAATTCAGAATGGAGAATTTAGAATTAAGAATGGATATTCTACATTCTCAATTCACGGTTCACTCAATCATTGTGGGACGCTGCCGCTCACCTATCTTTTTGAAATGGGACAGCGCACTTTCACTATCGTCGAAGTCTTTTTCTGTGTATAAGAGTGTGGTCTGGCCGATACGTATTTCGTCGCCATCTTTCAACGCGGTTTGCTCGGTGATTTTCCGATTATTGATTAGCACTCCGTGCTTGCTGTTCATATCTTCGACATTGTGCCCGTTTGTATTCTCATCATACCGTATTCGCAGATGCTTGCGAGAGACCATATCGTCCAGTATCTGCATGGGAAGGGCCTCGGCTCTTCCAATCACATTTGTACGCCTGCCAAGCGGCAGATATTCACCTTTATGCTCTCCTGATGTTACGATAATAGAAGCCATTTCAACTCCTTATGATAAATCCTTGCGGATGTATGCGTTTCAGTAAAATCTATAAACACCTTGTTGTAATAGTAACAGAAAGATATACTATTATCAATTTGCAGTGCAGTCAAGCTCTTTTTAGGGTTTGTTTCAAAGTTTTGCCGTTGACGGAAGGCTTTCAATCGTCGATGATATTCGGGATTGGGATTCCCTCGCTCAAAATTAAGGTAATGCCGGAGAAGATTTTTATCGAAAAAATTTGAAAGGGATTTAACCATGCGTAGATTCTGTTTTATTTTGATGATCGTATTTTTGTTCTGCTCTCAGCAGGCATTTTCGCAGAAGGCCCCGACGGGTAATCCGAAGGATTTTAAGGTCAAGACGTGTCTGCATTCGGTCAGCTATGCCGGTTTCTGGCGGGGGCAGGCCCGGCTGAGCATCGATGATTTTCTGGACAAGGCAAAAGAACTCGGATTCGACGGCGTGATGATTATGGCGAAGAGGCCTCATGTTTCTGTTTTGGATTACGATGCCGCCGCTCGAAGGACGCTGCGGCGTAAAATAGAAGGCCTCGGCCTCGAACTGGTCTGCCTGGCGGGATACACGGATTTCACCGCGGGCGCTGACAAGGCCGGCATTCCCAATGTGGAAATTCAGGCGGCATACGTCGGAGAATTGGCCAAGCTCGCGCGCGATCTGGGAACCGACATGGTGCGAGTCTTTACCGGCTACGAACGGCCCGGCTTGCCCTTTGACAAGCAGTATGCGCTGGTAGTCCAGGGATTAAAACTTGCCGGGCAGAAGGCGGCCGAGCATGGAGTGACACTGGCCGTGCAGAATCATCACGACATTGCATCGCACCACGATACGATGTACTGGCTGCTCAAAGAAGTCAATCTGCCGAACGTCAAGGCAGCATTCGATGCCTGGACGCCGACGCTGGAAGGTTTAAGTCCCCAAGAAATCAGGGCCGCCGTCTTGAAGATGAAGCCTTTCATCGTTCACACGACCGCGGCCCAGTATGTGCGGCTGGCGCGGTTCCATTATGAACACACTATGACAAATTTCGTACAGGATAAGACCATAATCCGTGCCGTGCCGATGGATCGGGGCTTTATCGACTACAAGACTTTTATCAACAGCTTGAAGGAAATCGGCTACCAAGGATATATCGCGTACGAGATGTGCGAGGTGCTGGACGGCGGCGGTGACATTGAAAACCTGGACAGGGCGGCGAAGAACTTCCTTGATTACGTGAAGGATCTTTGAGCACGAATTCCTTCCCGTGACGAATCGCCGCCGGTAAGCTTTACACGATCCGGGATTCAGTTTTAGCTGGAGGTGCACGGCATGAAAACGCTTACTCGAAGATCGCTGCTCAAGCGTACAACGCAACTGGCGGCATCGACGATTGCCGTGCCGTATATTGTGCCATCGTCGGCGCTGGGTAAGGACGGCTCGACCGCGCCGAGCGAACGG
>DAOVMB010000366.1 GCA_030630905.1 Sedimentisphaerales bacterium | reverse complement strand
GACCACGTGCCTGGCGCCGGTTGCTTCGGCAAGCAGTCGCAGCACCCTGCCGTCTTCAGGCGGCACGCTCAGCATCGCACTGTATTGGTCATGGAGCATTTCCTCAAGCACGTTGAGGATTCTCTTTTCCTGCTCGCCGCTCGCTAATGGAGGACGCTCCCGACCAACCGAAATGTCACCGTTTGGGGTGCCTTTTCCCCCTATCCGAGTTACGCCGGATTCGTTCTCTGTCTTTTGGGCGATCAGATACCCCACCCCCGCTAACACGACCACCACCGCAATCGCCAAGATGGTCTTGTTTGACATTTGCCGCTCCCTTCTAAATCGCTATCCCTTATTTTTCTGTCACATCAAACATGAACTGGTCCGGACAAATCCAAGAGTGGACTTTATTGCGATTCGTCAGGAATTTCCATAAAAATATAAAGAAAACGTCCTAAGAAATATTTTAGCACCGCCAATATCAATAACCACAATCTGATTATTTGCTCTGGCGTTTTTTGAGTGTCATTGTAACCCCCTGAGCCTGAACTGTCTCCAGGTTGGGATTCTTGGTAATAGCGTCGATGAAGCCCTGCCCCACCATATCAATATTGTGTGACAGGATCAGCCCGCCCGGACGAACCAGCGGCAACAGTTTTTTAAGGTAGTCAGTATAGCCTTCTTTGTCCGCATCAATAAACAGAACGTCTATAGGCTCCTTAATTTTCGTGACCGTTTCGTGGGCGTCCCCCATGACAAGTGTAACCATATTATCGACGCCGGCCCGCTTGAAATTCTTACGGGCCAATGAAGCCCGGCCTTCATCAATATCGTGAGTGGTCAGCTTTCCTCCCGTGGTCCGCAGGGCAAGGCAGAACCAGATGCCGGAGTACCCGTTGGAGGTGCCGATTTCGACAACATGCTTGGCGCCGACGGCCTCTGTGAGCAATCGCAGGATTCTGCCGTCTTGCTCCGGCACGTTCATCATCCCTCTCCTCTGATTCCGGTCCATATCCTCAAGGACGCTCAAAATCTTTCTCTCTTGTTCGTTAGCCGGCAAAGGCGCATGCCCCTGAAGAGCCGAAATACCCCCGCCCCGCCTGCCGCCGGAACCCCTGCCGGGCGGCTGGGCCGTTAAACTCTCAACCACCGTCAACAATAATGCTGCCGCCAGGATAACTAACATGATCTTTTTTACCATCTTGTACTCCTTTCGAAAAGTAAACTTCATTCGTGCTCTAATGTATGGATTCTCTCTGTTAGGGGATATAGACGGATGCGAGTGAAGGATTTATTGCAGCTTTCGAGAAAACTTCACAAAAACACGCCCTGCGACCACTCGCTGAGCTTTCTTATAGCAACATTCTCAAAATCATCTATTTCTGGTCCAGAATGTCGGCCACAGCGAGAATGTGTTCCGGCGATGTTCCGCAACATCCACCTACAAGCCTCGCACCGGCACAGAGGCACTTGGCAATCCCCGCCGCAAAAGACACCGGGGCCATTTCAAATACTGTTTTATTTCCAACCAGTTTGTGCCTGCCCGCATTAGGCTGCGCCAGAACGGGCAGTGTCGTTGCCGACTTAAGATAAGAGACAACAACAGCCATCCGAGCCGGATCGAGATTATTGCTCGCCCGGCCCATCAAGCCGCGTTTGTCCAATTCCGTACCGATGGCCCCATCGAGCAAAATGATGTCCTTGTTTTCTAAGGCCTTTGGAAACTGCATCAGTAAATCCTTCGCAGTTAATGTTAATTTATTCCACTCCGAGCCCAACCAGCTCATCCTTAACCTGGCCGATGCTTTTAAAGAGAATTGTATTTAATCCAATGCCTTCAGCCCCTCGTATGTAATCCTGCCTGTCATCGATGAAGACTGCCTGCCCGGCCCTCGAACCGAGCCTCTCCAGCGTAATCTCATAGATCCTTCGTTCGGATTTCATCACTCCCTCGACACACGAAAAAACGAGCACGTCAAACATATCATAATTCCGCTCGTGAAAAAACTCTACCGCCGGAAGTTCGGTATCGGATAAGATCGCTGTTTTATAACCTTTATCGTGCAGCGAAGAAGCAAGGCGGAACATCTCCTGTTTCGGCACATAAGCGGACCGGAAAGCTTCATACCACTGCGATCGCGCCGGCGGCATCGGCTTACCAAGCTTACCGGCTATCTGCCGCCAGAATTTCTCTTCACTGATTATGCCCTTGGGGAACTCATCCAGAAACGAATCATGTACCGGCGTGTAATCTTCGAGCGGTACGCCGAAAGCTTCGGAGCAGTACCGCAAAATCCCAGGTATCGGGTCCTCTATCAGCACCCCTCCCCAATCGAATATGACCGATTCTATTTTCTCCATTTTAAACAATCCAGCTATAACCGGTATTAATTATTTCCCGTCAAAGCCCGTCGAAGGGACAATACAAAGGTTCGACCGACATGGCAATATTTTTCTACGGATGAAAGTGATTGCCTTTGGTCTTTGACGAACGACCCATTGCATTCTATAATCAAAACGATTTTATGAGGATAAAAAAGATGGAGCTGATTCTAACGGTCGTAATCGGTGTTCTGGTTCTGGTTGTGCTGGGGCTTTTGGTCTGGCTGATTGTCTCCAATTCCGGCAACGCCGAAAAAATGGCAGGTCAGCAGGCCTCGATCGGCCTTCTACAGCAGCAATTGGAGACTTTGAAAACCTCCCAGGACAAAACCACAGAAAGCCTGAATAAATCTCTACAGGCAGGCCAGAGTACGCTAACCCAGAGCCTGCAATCGAGCCAGAAGACGCTCAGCGAGCTGCACAGTCAAATCGGCGAACTGCAGGGCACGAATAAGCAGATGATGCAAATGGGAACCGAAATCAAACGGCTTCAGAACATTCTTAGTTCCCCTAAACTCCGGGGCCAGATGGGCGAATGGTCGCTCGAAAATCTTCTCTCACAAATCCTGCCAAAAAACAGCTATAAACTCCAGCATGGGTTTAAGGACGGCAAAATTGTCGACGCCCTGATACAGATGCCCGGCTTCTCGGTGTCCGTCGATGCCAAGTTTCCGCTGCCCGGTTTTGAAAAAATCGTAAAGGCCGAAACCGATGAGGAAAAAACAAAACTTCGCAAACAATTCATCAAAGACATCACCACTCATATCGACAAGATTGCCGGCGACTACATCAGGCCCGCCGAGGGCACACTGGATTTTGCCCTTTGTTACATACCTGCCGAGAACGTTTATTACGAAACGATAGTCAAGTATGCCGGCGAAACACAGGATAT
Source organism: Sedimentisphaerales bacterium (assembly GCA_030630905.1). Taxonomy (GTDB): domain Bacteria; phylum Planctomycetota; class Phycisphaerae; order Sedimentisphaerales; family Anaerobacaceae; genus JAFGPJ01. The sequence goes on along the minus strand of DAOVMB010000366.1, from coordinate 624 downwards.
ATTGCAGTACTGCTTCGATAAAAAAGTAATCCCGGTATCACCGAACCTTTTGTACGCTTATTTGATGATGGTGGCGATGGGCCTGCACGGCTTACAGATCGAAAAGCAGGCCGCCGAAATCCGGCAGAATCTCAAGAAGCTCAACGCTTCTTTCGCCGACTTCGGCGGCACCTGGGACATCCTCGGCAAACACCTTCGGAACGCCTACGGCCAATATGACGAGGGCCAGAAAAAGCTCGACCGCTTCGGAATGCATCTCGACCAAATACAGGAAAAAACGGAAGAACAAACATAATTGACAAAAGAGACCGTTCAGATAAAATGGTGACATAATGAATGTAGATACTTTAGATTTTATCAAATCTTGTATCAGGCGCTACAGGATACGCTGGACCTATCATGTTAATATGCGATTGAAGGGCCGGTTTATACCGCGGGAAGCCATTTTATCTACCGTGGATACGTATGAAATAATAGAGCAATATCTTGAGGATAAGTACTTACCGAGCTATCTCGTGTATGCAGAATATACAGGACAGATTATTCATGCTCAAATAGCAACCGATTTAGAAGATGATAACGTTACTATTGTTACCGTCTATAAACCAAGCCCGGACAAATGGG
>DAOVMB010000263.1 GCA_030630905.1 Sedimentisphaerales bacterium | reverse complement strand
GAAGCAATCGACGGCGAGGTAAAAAGGATTACCGACCAGGCGTATACAAAAGCAAGAGAATTGATAGAAGCAAACAAAGAGAAACTTGAGAACATAGCAAAGGCCCTGCTGAAATATGAGACCCTTGACTCTGACGAGGTAAATTTGATTCTGGAAGGCGGCCTGCTGGACAAGCCCACCGTTGCCGATTTGTTGGCTGTCGAACAAGCCAAAAGCGAGCAGCCGAAACCTGAGCCCGAAAAACAGCAAGAACAGTCGGCTGGCTAATATTATTCTTATTCCAATTGCTTCTGAGCTTTTATGCGGGAATTAACTGCCGGGATATCGAAAATTAAGCTGCAAACAGCTATAGCCTCTGCTGTCTGCGTGTTTGTGATTGCCTGCGGCCTCTGGGGCCGGGATTCGAGCGAACCGAATTCAGCCGCTGCCGACAATGTCACGGCCGGCATCGAACTGGCCAGATACGAGGGTGAATTTTCCTCCGTACATCTTAAAACAGCTCAGATGGACACGCTCTTTGGTGTCGCTGTCATATTCGAAGGTACCGATGACCTTCACTATTATGCAAAGCCTGAAACGGCGCCCGCGCCTGGATTTGAACTGAAGATTAACGCAAAATCCGAAAAATTTGATTTCGGCGACGCCGTTTTTCCTAAATGGAAGATATTCACCGACCCTGTCGGCAGCAAAGTCGAAGTTTTCGCCGGGGATTTCACCGTATTCGTGCCGATCATGATGGCTAAAGCTCCGGCACAAGTTGCTGCCGATGTCGAAATCACAATCACCGGAATTACCTGTACGAGCAAGCTCTGTCTGCCGCCGTTCGAGAAGACTTTACAGACACAGATTGACTGGAGTAATCGTAATTCGTGGAGTCAGGTCAGTCTTGATGCCGAAGGTGATACAGCCACGCCGGTTCAAGTAGCTGAGGGTCCGGATTATTCGACCTGGTTTGCTCTTGTTCTGGCATTTATCGCCGGATTGGCGTTGAATATTATGCCGTGCGTTTGGCCTATCCTGCCCCTTATCATCATGCGAATCGTCGACCAGGCGAAATCAGGCCGAAGGCAATCGGTTATGATGGGCCTGGCATTTTGCATCGGGATATTGCTGTTCTTCGCATGCCTGGCCGGAGCCAACATCATCCTGCGGAGCTTCTACGAAAGATCCTTGAACTGGGGCGACCACCTTCGCAATCCCGCCATCGTGATGGCTCTGTCGCTGCTGATGATCGTCATGGCGCTTTTCATGTTCGGGATTTTCACGTTCGCCATTCCTTCGTCGATAGCCGGCAAGTCCGGCTCGGGCAAAGGCTACGCCGGCTCGGTCGGGATGGGATTTCTGGCCGCAATACTGAGCACACCGTGTAGTTTCGGGCTGCTCACCGTCGCCTTCGTCTGGGCACAGGGCCAACCCATGATTTTGGGGACACTGGCAATAATGGTGATCGGTTTGGGTATGGCCGCACCTTATGCGATTCTGACTTCTATGCCGGGATGGTTGAAACGCCTGCCAAGAGGCGGCCGCTGGATGGAGCTGTTCAAGCAGACGCTTGGTTTTGTGCTGCTCATCATCGCAGTCAAACTCATCAAGGCCGCCCCGGCGGAAAACAGAATCAATCTGTTGTATTTTGCAGTAGTCCTTAGTTTCTCTGTCTGGATATGGGGCACCTGGGTCACCTACGGCAGCAAACTCTCCCGGAAATTACTGGTCCGGGGTATTGCCGTGCTCCTGGTCGTTTTAGCATTTTGGTTCTTTTTCAAGCCGGAGCTTGTGGACTGGCAGGATTATGACCCGGCCCGGATCGAATCTGTGAAATTAGAACAAACGCCGGTCCTGGTTAAATTCACCGCCGACTGGTGCACAAATTGCGAAATTGTGGACAAGTTCGTCTTCGGGCGTAAAGATGTCGCCAAACTCATCGACGAAAAGGGCGTTCTGGCCGTTAAGGGTGACACAACAAAGGCCAATCAGCCCGCGACACTCGATTTGAGCAACATTTTCAAAGAACCCGGTGTCCCTGTAACCTTGTTGTTCCTGCCTGGCGAAACCGAACCGGTACGTCTGCGAGATCTGTTTTTTGCGGATGAATTGAAAGCTCTGCTTGAAAAGCTGCCGGACAAGCAAAATAAGAAAAAATAGGAAATGTAGTTAAAATTGATAAAGGCCAAAAAATCAAGGAAATGCTTTCTTTGTCATTCTGAACGCAGTGAAGAATCTCGATGGTAACGTTTGGACAAACCGTTAAGTTTGAGATTCTTCGGCTTCGCCTCAGAATGACAGGGATTGTCGATTCGACTCAGGAGTGGAATTGAAATTGGCTAAGCGAAAAAAGACCAAAGTGGATAAAGATGATGCCGCACAGCGAGTCAAAAAAATCTGGACCATTTTGAAAAAGACATACCCTGGTGCCAAAATCGCACTTAATTTTAAAGATCCGCTGGAACTGCTTATTTCCACGATTCTCTCGGCCCAGTGTACGGATGTACGGGTCAATATGGTAACTAAGAATTTATTCAAAAAATATAAATCCGCCGCCGACTGGGCCGGCGCCGACTTAAAACAGATCGAAGCGGGCATCCGAAGCACAGGTTTTTACCGCAATAAAGCCGTCAATATCAAGGGAGCGTGCACAAAGGTTGTCGAGCAGTACGGCGGTAAAGTCCCCGGCACGATGGAAGAGCTTCTGACCCTTCCCGGCGTGGGGCGTAAAACGGCCAACTGCGTCCTCGGCGACGCCTTCGGCATTCCCGGAATCACCTGCGACACGCACGTGATTCGCCTGTCCCGGCGGTTAGGTCTATCGGAAAACAGCGATCCGGTAAAGTTGGAGTTTGATTTAGCCGAAATAGTCCCTAAAAGGAACTGGACTGCGTTTAGTCATTTAGTGATTACTCATGGCCGAAATATTTGTAAAGCTCGAAAGCCAAACTGCCCGGAATGCCCGATTGCAAAACACTGCCTCTCGGCGAACAATCCGGACCTGTGGTAAAACAGAATACAGAATACAGGAGAAAGAAGACAGAAAGAAGACAGGCTTCTGTCTTCCAAACAAGGAGAGCGTTTACTATGATAGAGAAGGTTGACAATCCCGTTCAAGACCTCTGGCGCATATTCAGAGTAATGGCAGAATTTACCGAAGGCTTCGAAGAGCTTGCTTCCGTCGGCCCGGCCGTATCTATTTTCGGCTCGTCACGCTCCAAACCGGATGACCCGTATTACAAGCTCGCCGAGCAGACCGCTTCCGAGTTGGTTGATGCCGGCTTTGCGATAATAACCGGTGGCGGTGGCGGCATCATGGAGGCGGCAAATAAGGGCGCCGCCGATGCGGGCGGCCAGAGCATCGGCCTGAATATCGAACTGCCGATGGAGCAGGTCCCGAACGAATACCAGAATATCTCGCTGAATTTTCGATATTTCTTCGTTCGCAAAGTAATGTTCCTTAAATACGCTCACGGCTTTATCGTCTTCCCCGGCGGCTACGGCACAATGGACGAGTTCTTTGAATCGCTGGTCCTGATTCAGACGCTAAAGCAGGCCACGTTCCCCGTGATTCTGATGGGCAGCGATTACTGGGCCGGACTGGTCGAGTGGATAAAGGCCAAGATGCTGGGCGAACACAAGTACATCGCCCCGGAAGACCTGGGAGACTTTACGATGGCCGACGATGTTCAAACCGCGGTCAAAATTATCAAAGACTTCAGGGAAAGTCCCCGCCGCAGCGGCATAGATTTGCCCCCCGGAATGAAAAAAATGTGAAACGTCCATCGTACTACATATCGCGTATTCAATAGCCGCTGTGACGGAAAACGAACAATTATATCTCTTTATCTTCAGCTTCTTCGTTCAGACCTGATGCGGTAAAGGCGTTGCCGATTAGCATTTGTGCGGTATTAGCCACAGATGGTTCGAGTCTCATAGCTTGCTTGTAGGTCTCAATCGCCTCATCATAATGACCTAAATTGTGGTAATTAAGACCCAGGGCAATGTGTGCGAAAGCGTAGTCCGGCCTTATCCTTATAGCTTCTTTAGTGGCCTTCATGGCTTCTTCTTCATAACCCAGTTCCGAGTAACAGCCGCCGAGGCCGAAATGAGCATCGAAATCATTTGGATTTGTCCTGATGGCTTCTTTGTAACTCTGTATTGCCTCTTCAAGATTCTCTGATTTGTAGTAAACATTGCCGGCAGGCAAATGTGTATTAGCAGTATTGGGACTGGTGTTTTCAGCCTGCGTGAGAACTGTCGCTTTGGTGCTGGTAGTACCGATGGTCGCTGCTTTAACAAGCCAGATACAAACCACGCATAAAATTACCGCTAATTCAGTTCCTAAAATCAAACGCATTTTTTTCTTAACATTATCGCTCATTTAAGTTCTCCTATAAGCAAAATTTGCTCCTGCAAGCCACAAAGAATACCATATATCAGATATACATCGGCAGGATTGGACAGAAACTTGATGAGCTAATGGATAACGGCATACACCTTTCATTTACACTTTTGGCGGTTGTGTTTGCGGGCATTTGTCAGGTTCTGTTGTGTTTGGAGTTTTCTGAAACCTCACAGACTCTGTAGAAACGCGGATGTTCCTTCTGAAGATACACTGCAATTTTTGCAGACGACCACCAAGAACCAGGCAAGGGCCGGAAAGGACCCTACATTCGCTTGGGCCTGCTCTGGTTGTTATTCCTTTTCTCCGTGTTT
>DAOVMB010000335.1 GCA_030630905.1 Sedimentisphaerales bacterium | reverse complement strand
ATCGCGTTGAGACTCGCCGAGTGTTCGTGGCTTCTCGCCCATTTTGGTCCGCCCGTCCACTGCATCCGCCGGGGCGGGCCGACGATTGAATCTTTAGCTACGGCATTGCCGCTGGCGTCGTATAAGTAATGTGTCCAGTCGTCAATCTCTGCCGGACGTTCCTTGACGGCTTTGATCCATTGACCGGCTTTTTTAATGTATGCGACGCCTTTAGGCGCCAGTATTCGCAGGACCTCATCTATTGGAACTTCACTTGTGTCTTCCGAGACAACGAGGTTGACAAAGTTGTCAATGTACGGAAGGTGGCCGCCTCTGAATTGGTCGATAGATACCTTGCCGTACAGGCCGAGTGAATGGATGTGCTCGCGGGCTTTTCTAATGTTTTTCGCATCATTGTCAAGACCCTGAACGATATAGCTGTCGTTTGCGCATAACGCAGCAGTCAAACGACCGTCACCACAGCCGATATGGACAACGACGCCGCCCTTTACACCTGTAGCGTCCAGGATATTCTCCGCCTCTTGTTCGGCTTGCTGAGCTCTTGCCGACGAGATAACAAGAGATATTAGCAATAAGCAGGTAAAAATCTTGGATAACGGATTTGTCTTTTTCATGTCAACTTTCCTTTCCATTCCAGGATGTGTTAAAAACTCCTTTAACCTCACATTTGCATAGGCATTACTTGTACGGAAAAATTGTACGTCTATGATAAAGAGAAATTATAGCTTGCCGCTGCCTTCCAATCAATACGTTTATTTCGAGATACGCTAAGGGGCTTCGGCATGATTTTTTGACAGAAAGCCCGGTTAATGGTAGCTTATCCGCAGAAGTCACGTTGCGCGATGTAAGAGAATACTCGAAGAGTTTCTGTAAATACTGTATTATTGTTGGATGATTATGGATTCGATAATCACTATTCCCGCACTTGGCGATAACTTTATTTACCTGTACCGGTACACCTGAATTGAAGGCGGCCCTTGGGATGCCGCAGGCTCAAGCAGTAGAGGTCTTCGCAGAAATTCGCCGGCGTAAAGATGTCTTTTAAGAAAGCAGCTAATTTGGTAAACTATAGCTTGAACGTTGGAACCTGTAAGGAGTACAATTATGCTTGTAGTTCACGTTTTCGTTCATGTAAAGCCCGACAGGATGGAAGCCTTTGAGACGGCGACACTTGAGAATGCACGCAACAGTATCCGGGAACCGGGCGTTGCCCGATTTGACGTTATTCGGCAGCAGGATGATCCTGCGCGTTTTGTGCTGGTCGAAGTCTATCGCACATCAGATGATCCCGGCAGGCACAAGGAGTCGGCGCATTATCAAAAATGGCGTGACACCGTGGCCGAGATGATGGCCGAACCACGCACGAGCATCAAATACACGAATGTGTTTCCCGATGAGCAAGGCTGGGATTAATCAGAGCGTCACCCGGCAATCGAGAGAAGTTATGAGATTCGAATTCGCAACAGCAACACGCATCATATTCGGCCCCGGCACAATCTCGGAAGCGGCATCATTATCAGCCGGGATGGGCAAACGTGCTTTTGTTGTCACAGGCCGTACTAACGAACGGGCTGAGCCGCTCCTTGAGCGACTTGACAAACAGGAAATCGAATACGTGACATTCAACGTGTCCGGCGAGCCGACTACAACTATTGCAAAAGCGGCGGTGCAGGCGTCTCGTCAAGCCGTATGCGACCTCGTCATCAGCATCGGCGGCGGCAGCGTTCTCGATACCGGCAAAGTTGTTGCTGCCATGTTGACCAACAGCGGCGGGCTGGAAGATTATCTGGAGGTTGTCGGCGACGGCAAGCCGCTCACGCTGGGTGCCACACCACACATTGCGATTCCGACTACCGCGGGAACCGGTGCCGAGGTCACTCGCAACGCCGTCCTGAGCGTGCCCGAACGCCGGGTGAAGGTCAGCATGCGCAGTCCTTTTATGCTGCCTCGCCTGGCCGTGGTCGATCCTGTATTGACTCATTCGATGCCGCCTTCCGTTACTGCCGGCACGGGCCTGGATGCGCTAACGCAACTGCTTGAGGTTTATGTTTCCAGCCAGGCAAATCCGCTGACGGACGGCATCTGCCGGGAAGGTCTTATCCGTGCCGGGCGTTCTCTTCGCCGGGCTTATGAAGATGGTGACGATCATAACGCCCGCGAGGATATGTCGCTGGCAAGCCTCTTTAGCGGACTGGGCCTTGCGAACGCCAGGCTGGGGGCAGTACACGGTTTTGCCGGCCCGCTGGGCGGTATGTATTCGGCTCCTCACGGCGTCATCTGCGCTCGGCTTCTGCCGTTCGTCATGGAGGCAAACGTGCAGGCACTGCGGAAGCGTAATACGACTTCACCGGCACTGGCGAAGTACGACGAGGCGGCCCGGCTCTTAACCGGCAGCAGCTCGGCACTCGCTACTAACGCAGTGACATGGGTGCGGGAACTTTGCCTGGCATTAAAAGTGCCGTCACTGGCCCGGTTCGGATTGAAGCAGCAAGATTTCGAAACCATAGCGGCGAAAGCCAAAAAGTCGAGCAGCATGAAAGGCAATCCGGTCGAACTGACGGATGATGAATTGCTCAACATTATCAGACAAGCAAATACCTGTACGGAATAAATCAAATTCAGATTACGATAAGGATGAGCTGCCACAATGAAAGTCGATATTCACTACGGCGACAGTATCGTGTCACTTCAGATTCCCGAAGCCAACGTCGAGCACATCATCCGGCCATGGCATGAAGAGGCAATAGCGGACAATCAGGCTATTCTTCGGCAGGCGATGACCGGCCCGGAAGTCGAAGCATTTCGAGATACAATTGCCGGCAGGCGCCTCTGCGTACTTCTGGACGACGGCACGCGCGATGAGCCGTTCGGGGACATATTCGAGCAGTTGTTTGCCGCACTTCGAACAAGCTCATTCGTACGATTTCTTATCTGCACCGGCACACACGAGCCGGCGACCCCGCAGAATAACCGAATCACGGCACAAGTTGAAAAGGCCGCCGACAAAGCGGGCATCGGCAATTTTGAAATCCATGCCCACGATTGCGAGCGAGACGAATTCGCCGAAGTGGGCGTGACGTCACGCGGCACGGAGATCATCTGCAACGTTCTGGCCGACGACGCGGATGTTTTCCTTGTGCTCTCGGACGTCAAGGTTCATTACTTCGCCGGCTATTCGAATCCCATAAAGAACTTTGTGCCGGGGATATGCGCCTTTCGGACGGCCGAGCAGAATCACAGCCTGGCACTCGATGACAAATCGACGTTCGGCGTTCATCCATGGCATCCGGACAGTGACAGAAGGAATAATCCTTTGGCCTCCGATCAACTCGAAGGGATGCGGCTAATTGTCAAAGAGCGGCCCGTCTTCACACTTGTTACAATCACGACCTCGGGGCAAATCCGCTGGGTAAGGTTCGGGCCAGTCGAGAGCATCAGCGCCAAAGCTTTTGCCACAGTCGATCAGCAAAACACACACACTGTCACCCCAACCGGAAGGCTCATTGTCTCACCCGGCGGCCTGCCGAATGATATCGACCTTTACATCGCCCAGAGGGCTCTTGAGCTGACCAAGAGTGCCGTGACGGACGGCGGTGAAATACTCTTTTTAGCCGCGTGCCCGAACGGTGTGGGCGAGGAAAAGACGATGGAAAATTTCTACCATCGGCTGACCGCACCAATCGACGAGATATTCAATTCTATAGAGAGCGAATATAAGCTCTACAGTCACAAGCCGTACAAGTTTGCCCGGTTGATCCGGCGATTACGGCGAATCCGGATATTTTCGCGGATACCCGACGACCTCGTCCGGGCGGCACATCTCCATCCTGCACATGAACCACAAGCGGTCATCGACGAATGGCTCACCGAGCAGCCGGACGCCAGAATCACAATCGTCGATGGAGCGAACAAGATAGCTTTATACAACGCATGTTAAAGAGCTCCAACATGGTAACTGTAGGGTGGGGCTATGCCCCACACTTTGGATCGGTGGGCCAAGGCCCACCCTACTTGACTTAAAATTGTATATTATAGTTCATGCAGCATTTTGACGGTCTGCTTCACGACCATATCGGCCGCTTTGGGTGCGAAGGGACTGGTGGTGATTTCGTATCCTCCTTCGATGTACAAGTGCTCGGGT
>DAOVMB010000107.1 GCA_030630905.1 Sedimentisphaerales bacterium | reverse complement strand
TCCATCAAGCCCTCGAAATAACCATACGCCATTCCGCCGAATTGAATAGGCGAATACACTATCGCCCTTGGAGAACTAAAGCCCGTATGAACCGCCTGACCGTTAAGATAAATCGTCGGTTGTTTGTCATTATAGACTATCATGACGTGATTCCAATCATCTCCCAGCTCGGTTTCGTACACGGCAGTTGCAGGCATATAGTCACTTCCATGCTCGTAAACGGTAATGCCGTTCGTTCCTATAGACAGCCCGGCTCCGGCATTTGAATCTCCTCCATGTTGCGGATCAAACGCATATCTTTGATTATTTACTCCGCCGTAACCGGCTGTTTCCTGCGGATCTATTTCATGTGTAGCCGGTGTTTTGAACCATCCTCCGAAACTAAACGTGTCGGCTGGCCTTCCGGTTGTTCCTACTACAATATAATCGTCCGTTCCGTCGAATCCCAGAGCGTAACCATCCTGGCCGGCTTGTTGATAAAGTACACCATTGAAAGGTGTGCCGTCATTGTGATTATCACTCTGATCGAATAATGTCCCATCTGCTTCCTCGAACTTCCAGAAGCCAACAAGGGTAGGATCAGCGGCATTTGCCGTACTTGTCAGAATTAATCCCGGCACAAAAACAAAATAAATGAGGTAATTCAATATTCTGGACATAATAGTCCTCCTTAAAAATCTGTTAAAGGAATACGATCACTAATGATTGTTACGTTTGCGGCATTTTCTGTGTGTCCACTTGGGATAATCGTCTTGCGGTTCATTATCACCTCCTCTATTCGGATATCCGGTATAAGCCGTTAACTGAAAAGTTAAAAATCCGAAACAAGCGATAGAAACCTCGACTGCTGAGAGGCTTAAATCACTATATTTATTTAATCTATTTATACCAAATCCTGCGTATTCTCGTCAAGGAAAATTATTTAATGATTACCCATATAATCTGTGAATCAAATTTGGTATTTTATGGGTGGAGTTATGAACTCTTGGTATAATACCGATCATGGTGTAAAAAGCATGGCAGGCTCGTTAACAAGACGGAATTTTTTGAAATACACGGCGTGGTTCGCAGCGGATATTGCTTTGGCAGCCGGTGTGCGGGGAGAAACAAAGGAATCTTCCCAACGCCCCAATTTTGTCTTTATTCTTGCCGATGACCTCGGCTGGGCCGATATCGGATGCTACGGCAGCGATCTGCACGAGACGCCCAATATCGACAGGTTGGCCCGCAGGGCCATGCGATTCACCGATGCTTACGCCGCGGCGCCGGTTTGCTCGCCGACGCGTGCTTCGATTATGACGGGCAAGTACCCGGCCCGGCTGCACACGACCGTATGGTACGAAAGCTCCGCGAATCCCCCTCGCAATCGAAAGCTGATCCCGCCGGTCACGCAGGGCAATATGCCGCACGAGCAGGTGACTATTGCCGAGGTGCTCAAAGATGCAGGCTACTTCACGGCCCACGTGGGCAAGTGGCATCTTGGCGATGCGGCGCACTACCCGCAGACGCAGGGCTTCGACGTCAATATCGGCGGGACTTTCTGGGGCGCGCCGACAACGTTCTTCTACCCGTACGGCGGTTCGAGCAGGTGGGGCGAGGAGTTCCGGTATGTGCCACACCTCGAATTCGGCGCCGAAGGCGAGTACCTGACCGACCGTTTGACCAACGAGGCATTGCGGATTATGGATAAGGCGAAGGACAAATCGTTCTTCCTCAATCTTTGCTATCACACGGTCCATACGCCAATCGAAGGCAAGCCTGAACTCGTCGAGTACTACAGGAAAAAGGTCAAGCCCGGCATGCATCATCAGAATTACGAATATGCCGCTATGGTCCACAGCCTCGATGAAAATGTCGGCCGAATCCTGGATAAGATCGACGAGCTTGGTGTTGCCGACCGCACGATTATCGTATTCTTCTCCGACAATGGCGGTTATATCAATAAGTTTAATAAAAAAGCCGTAACAAGTAATTATCCGCTGCGCTCCGGCAAAGGCTCGCTGTACGAAGGCGGTGTCCGGGATCCGCTGATAATTCGATGGCCCGGTGTGACTAAGGCCGGCAGCGTTTGCAATGAACCGGTTAGCTCGATTGATTTCTATCCGACTTTCCTCGGTATGACCGGTCTGGCCGGCGATTCGAAGCATAACTCCGATATGGATGGCCTGAGTCTCGTGCCCCTTCTGAAAAATCCGGCGGCCAAACTGGAACGCCAAGCCCTTTATTGGCATTACCCTCACTACTACCCAACGACCAGTCCGGTCAGTTCGATCCGGCAGGGCGACTGGAAGCTGTTAGAGTATTTCGAGGATAATCATATCGAGTTATATAACCTTAAGAAGGATATTGGTGAGCAGAACGACCTTGCAGAGAAAATGCCCGAACGGGCGAAGAAACTTCGCAAGCGTCTTGACGCCTGGCGCAAAGCCGTCAATGCCCAGATGCCCACGAAGAAGACTTGATCGATTTGTTCTCCGAAATATGAGGGGGGCAGGCGTGAGTATTCGTCAGTCGGAGAACTCATAGTTGTCAGATAACATGGATCCTATCCGAGAATATATAGATATGGGAGAAGCTTCAAAAACACATAAAGTATCCATTACATTTCTAAAGTTGTTCCGGCCTGGTTTCCTTTACGTCCGGATTTCCCAGGTAGTGGGTGACAAATGGACTCGAATATGACAGTATAAAACCTGTGGAGATCATCCAGACCAGTCTTGACTACTATATGCGGGAGTGTTTCAGTGAAGTGTAAATGGGAAATCCCAGATAAATCTTAGATCGAAGCTTGTAATGATTCGGATAATATGGTACACTTGATATATTCTTGAGGAAAAGAACATCGCATTGGAGTTACTGGGACTTGCAGTGCGAACGAAAGTTGAACTCCAGGTCTTCTTCCAGATGAGGAAAGGTGAGAACACTCATGAAGGCGATCAATCGTGGAAACGATATTTTAGCTCTGATGCTGGCCGTCATTTCGGTCTTGATCGGTTCCCGTGCAGGTGCGGGTGAACCGGTACTCGTGCCGATTGATGAGGTTACTTTTCCTTTTCAAGGAATCAAGCGGACGCACCGCACAATTACCATTCCACGTCCCCTGAACATTAACGTTCTCGAGATTGATTTAAATTGTCCGGCCATCAGCTTCTTTGTCACACCAGGTGGACCTCAATACGATGATCCTAATACTGAAATCCAGGAGGAGGTACTATCCCAGAGGACAACAACCTTTGTAGCGGATTATGGATTGCAGGTTGGGATAAATGGTGACTTTGCAGCGTCCGTCACGGAACCACGTTATGAATACCAACCACGTATCGTATTGGGATTGGCAGTGTCGAATGGTATTCAATACTCCACTGATGACGGGCGACCTGCTCTGACACTTCCCATGGACTCTCGGTTGGGGACGGCTTACATTGGACGGGTTCCGTTCCCTGCCGATATTCACAGCGCGATCGGTGCGAACAAAATGCTTGTCGAAAACGGTCAGCCCGTCGATCCTTCGACATGGTACGATATCGGAGATGCGCTCGATCAGAGCCCTCGCACAAGTTCAGGACTATCTGCTGATGGGAGGAAATTGATCATTATTGTCATTGACGGTAGACAGGCAGGATTCAGTGAGGGTGTGACTTTACCTGAGATGGCCGAATACCTCATTGAATTCGGTGCGTACATGGGCTTGAACTTTGATGGTGGAGGTTCCAGCACGATGGTTTTTGGTGACGAATTCGGTCCAACCATTATCAACTATCCTTCGGACGGGGGAGGAGAACGTATCGTGAGTAACCACCTGGGCATTTTCTCGAATTCTGAGGAATCGGTGCAGGAAATTCCAGATATGGTTTATGTGCCCGCTGGAGAGTTTATAATGGGCAGTAGTGATGAGGACATTGAGATGTATCTTCAAATGTTTATCTATAGACGTCCGAGTAGATATACAAATGAGAAGCCGCAGCATACGGTTTATCTGGATGCTTTCTACATCGACGAATATGAGGTTACTAACGCCCAATATGGAGAATTTATGGCGGCGACGGGACATTTTTCGCCGCCATACTGGGAGGATGAATTGTTCAACCAGCCTGAACAACCGGTCATGAGTGTAACGTGGGAAGATGCAAAAGCCTATGCTGATTGGGTGGGCAAGCGTTTGCCGACGGAAGCTGAATGGGAGAAAGCCGCCCGGGGAACGGATGGAAGGTTTTGGACATGGGGAAGCGAATGGGACGCTGCAAAACTCAACGGGAACGATGTTGGGACTGTGGAAGGATATGTCTATACTTCTCCTGTTGGCAGTTTTCCTCAGGGTGTTAGTCCCTACGGGGTACACGACATGGCTGGAAATGTTTGGGAATGGTGCGAGGATTGGTATGACGAAAATTACTACAGCTATAGCCCCAGGATAAATCCAAAAGGACCTGCTTGTGGCGACAACCACGTTTTGCGAGGAGGAGATTGGTCGATGAATAAGGATTTTACACGATGCGCCAGCCGAGTTGGACTCAGCCCCGGTTCAATGCTCACTGGATTTCGATGTGCAAAATCTCCTTAGTTTTAGCGACGAGCCATCATAAACTGATAGGAAATTTGATTTCCAATGACAGGAGTGATTATACCTAAAGGTGTTCGGGCCTGGTTTTCTTTATGTCCGGCAGATTTTTTACAAAATCTGTCAGAGCGCGGATCGTATCGATATTGTAATTTGCTTCAACGTGATATATGTATTCCAGATTGCCGCCGTCGTTTTCTTCAAAAATACTTTTGGCCCAGCTTACTATTGGCTCGGTCTTTTCATTAGACATGTCACCCGGCAAAGGAGCAACGCTTATCAGCACATCTTTTCCGAAAATCTGCCGTGCTTTTCTTATTGATGTGTCGCCGCCGAGGTCGAGAGAATGGAGATTCGTGATTTTGGAAAATGCTTCCAGATGATTCGTACTTGGCCCGCAAGAATGTAGCCGAACTGGGCCGAGTTTTTCGCCGATTTTCGAGGTCACCGGCACAACAAACTTCTCGATGAGTTCCGGACTGACCATGCAGGATGAACATTCGCCTACGTGCACACTGGTTATGGATAAATCGGCAATTTCCGAAAAATGCCGGCAAAGAATGATAAACGCTTCACCTATCCAACCCATAATTTCCAGGCACCGTTGCGGTTTTGTCATCATATCCATAAAGAAAGTCTCGCCGAGAAGTTTCTGAGCGGAGGTCATCGTTCCGTGTATGGCGGCCCGGCCGGATATGTCCCAGAAAAACGGCGGGATCGGGCGAAGCTGCTTTTGGGAATCGTTTTGTACCCGGCGAATCTGCTCGTCAAAAAGCTTAACTAACTCGTGATCGAGCAAACTTTCCGGTGCCGGCAGGTCGTCAGGATCCTTTCCCGACAGGCATCCCGGCGTGATGTCGGCGTCATAACTGTCCCGGGGAACAAAATCGGCGCCCAGCAACATGCCGAGAATCATGTTCGGCTGAATGCCACCAATCTGAATTTGGCTCTTGTCCCAGTAATCGATCTGTCCCAGGTTGGATTCCGAATAGAAAAGACGCATTCCGGGAAATTGTGCCGCCGTGTATTCGTTGCACTTGCAGTCAATAGCATAACGTCTGTCGGGATCGAAATAGTAGTTACGGTCGAAGCTTACACCTACGGCCTTGGCCATCCACCCTTTTGAAAGCGTTCCTGAGATAGTTATCATTTCGATCCTCGATTTTGTAATAGGTCATTAAGCGTTGTCCAGCTCGCGGATAGTTACAGGTCTGCCCGATTCGGCGGAAAGGTCGGCCGCAAAGCATACGGCGTGAGTTTGTGCTGCATCTTCCAGGTCCGGATATGGTCGTTTGTCCTCGATAATGCAATCGAGGAAATGTGACACTTCACCTTCGAAGGGATGATGGGCGACGTCGGCACTGTCCGGCAGGATGCAGGGGATTTTCATAAAATCCTTTTGCCCGGGAAAGAGCTTCGGGGCGAAGATTTCATTATTGCGAATCGTGCCCTCGGTCCCATAGACTCCGATGTTGAACCTGTATGGCATCTGTGCGTCGAATGTTGTTGTACTGCGCCCGATCTTGCCGTCTTCAAATTCGACGTTAACTGAAATGGTGCCGGGGTACTCGATAGGATTTTCAGTTTTCACCTGATAGGCGCAGACTTGCCTGGCTTCGCTGCGGGCAAACCAGCGCAGCGCATCTATCGCGTGACAGCCTCCGGTCAGGATTGCCGTGCCGCTGTGCTCCCGGCTCGCATACCATTTCTGCTCGGCAGTCGTCCATATCCGGTGCATATAATCGACCTCCAACATGAAGATGTTGCCGAAAACGCTCTGCGTTATGAGCCGGTCGATTGTCATCAGCAGCGGATTCCAGTGCAGCACGAAACTGACTAATGTTTTCACCCCGGCCTTTTTCACGGCCTGTTGCTGCTTTCGCATATCTTCAAGCGTTATGGCCACCGGCTTTTCGATTATTATGTGCTTGCCAGCCTCGGCGGCCGCTACGGCATATTTCGTATGCTGGTTGTGAGGTGTGCAGACCACGACAATGT
Source organism: Sedimentisphaerales bacterium (assembly GCA_030630905.1). Classification (GTDB taxonomy): domain Bacteria; phylum Planctomycetota; class Phycisphaerae; order Sedimentisphaerales; family Anaerobacaceae; genus JAFGPJ01. The sequence goes on along the minus strand of DAOVMB010000107.1, from coordinate 792 downwards.
CCGTGTCTTTACGCCGGAGCATCTCCACGGCGTCGGTTTCAATCGCACAATCCAAATCGTGCCGGTCACGATAACGTTCCGCATTTATACGGTTCCGGCTGACCAGGGCACGGATTTCTGATCGCTGGTCTTTCTGAAAGGCCTTTACATATTCCTCCGCCACCGCGCCGCAGCCAATAATCCCCACGCCAAGTCTTTCCATTTTCTGTTTCCTCTTTTTGTGGTTGTAATTATTTCTTTTTTTCGATATTTATGATTATAATCCAACAAAGCCGAATGTACAGAGGTTCGAAGGTAACCAGAGCAATGAAGTATTTATAATCGATTCGAGGTTTGAGCTATGACTAATAAAATTATCTGTTTATGGATCCTGCCGGCAATTTTCTTTTTCTCGGCTTTTGTTGAAGCGTCGGCTGGCAGCGAAGGCGGCGGGGCGGCGGTACACTCGAAACTGTTTGGCCGAACCGCCGATGGCCGGGAGGTTACTTTATACGAGCTTCTCAACGCCGATGGCCTGCGGGCGACGGTTATGGACTATGGGGCCATACTTATGACACTTGAAGTGCCGGATCGCAACGGCAAATTGGCCGACATCAATCTCGGATTTGACGAGCTGAACCCATACATAAAGAGAAATCCGCTTTTCGGCGCCGTCGTCGGACGCTATGCCAACCGCATCGAAAATGCCGCCTTCACTATCGACGGAATCGAATATAAGATAACACGGAATTCAGGCAAAAATCATATCCACGGCGGCAATAAAAAAAGATTCGACAAGGTCGTATGGAAAGG
>DAOVMB010000219.1 GCA_030630905.1 Sedimentisphaerales bacterium | reverse complement strand
TAATGATTCGCGGCGAACTAATACCGTTAGCTCGCCTGTATCAGTTATTCGGAGCCGTTCCAATTACCGAGGACCCAACCAAATCATTGCTGGTTATTGTGCAAGACGATAATAAAAAATGCTGTCTGCTCGTGGACGAGCTGCTTGGCCAGCAACAGGTAGTGATAAAGAGCCTCGGTGACGGATTGGGAAAAGTCAAAGGTGTTTCAGGCGGGGCAATTATGGGAGACGGCAAGGTGAGCCTGATTCTTGACGTCCCCGGCCTGATAGAATTAGCACGAAATTAACTGCTTATAAGTACTGTATTTATGATGGAAACGTTATTAGCCCAGAATATTGTTTTGAGCGACAAAGATTTTTACAGAATCAGCGACCTGGTGTATGAGCACTGCGGCATTAATCTGCACACCGGGAAAAAGGAACTGGTCCGTGCTCGGCTTGCAAAACTACTGCGGCAGAGAAATTTCAAAACCTTTCAAAAATATATCAAGTATGTTTTCGCAGATAAAAACGGAAAAGAATTTTCGATACTGATTGATTCACTCAGTACAAACCTTACTAGTTTTTTCCGTGAGAAACAGCATTTTGATTTCCTGCGGGAAAAATTCCTGCCGCTGCTGATGGAGCGAAAGCGAAAGAACCGCAACTTCAGAATCCGTGTCTGGAGCGCAGGCTGCTCGTCTGGAGAAGAACCGTATTCTATAGCCATTACTTTGCTTGAAGAAGTCGCCGGACAAGGCCGCTGGGATGTTAAAATTCTCGCTACGGACATTTCCACAACTATACTCGATACGGCCAGAAAAGGAGTATACGGCCCAAAGCGTATTGCGCCGCTCTCGGGGATGCAAAAGAATAAATATTTAATGATGCATCGGGTAAATAGAGAGAAAGTATTCGAAATAGCCGGGAGCGTGAGAAATATTGTAATTTTCAAGCATCTGAATTTGATGAAGGATTGGCCAATTAAAGCACCCCTGGATTTTATCTTCTGCCGCAATGTGATGATATACTTTGATAAGCCTACCCAGCAAAGCCTGGTAAACCGCTTTTGGGACCTGCTGGATTCGGGAGGAATTCTATTCACGGGTCATTCGGAATCACTGACCGGCATCAACCATAAATTCAACTATGTTCAACCGACGATTTATATGAAACCATAGGAAAAAATATGTTAAAGACAAGAATAATAATACATGTATCAGACGCAAAAGTCTCTAACGATCCCGCAGATGTACTGACAACATATTCGTTAGGCTCGTGTATCGGCGTGTGCCTGTATGACCCGGCAACGAAAATCGGCGGGATGCTCCATTACCAGCTTCCGGACTCGAAAATGGACACTGAGCGGGCTAAAAAGAAACCATTTATGTTCGCAGACAGCGGAATGAAGATTATGATTGAAAAACTGGTGTCAATGGGGGCAATGAAGAAACGAATGAAGGTAAAAATCGCTGGTGGAGCGGCAATGGACGCAGGTCCGAAAGGATTTGATATAGGAAAACGCAACCACCTGGCAATAAGAAAAATCCTGTGGAAGAATGGCATGTTCATCGACGCTGAGGACGTCGGCGGCAATTCGCCTCGGAATATGTATATGAATATGGATATTGGTGATGTAACCATTAGGTCTGGTGGTCTTGAAAAGACGTTATGAGAAAGCAACCATTTACAGTGGAGACATATCATGGCTTTAAATGTGCTAATAGTGGATGATTCATCTTTAACTCGCAAGAGAATAAGACGCATTATTGAAATGGTCGACCTCGAAGTTGGCCGATTCATGGAGGCTGGAAACGGTATTGAGGCACTTAGGATTCTCGGCGAATCGAGGGTGGACTTGGTGCTTGCAGACTTGAATATGCCCGAAATGGGCGGGGCAGATATGGTTCGTCGAATGAAAACCTCGGAGGCTACAAAGTCAATCCCGGTAGTCGTTGTCTCCACTGAATCCAGAACAACTCGAATCAAGGACCTTCTGGCCGAAGGAGTGAAGGACTATTTGCATAAGCCTTTCACGCCGGAAGAGTTCAGAGAAATTACTCAGACACTTTGGAGTGAGCAAGCTATCGAATATGGCGACGTTTTGACCAAAGCTTTGTCGCAGGCTCTTGAAACAATGGCCTTTTTGACGATTTTGCCGATGGAAGAAGACCTGGCTATACCAGTAAAAACTGTACTGGCAGAAATAAGTTTCACAGGGGCAAAAACCGGTACTATTCAGATACTTGCGCCTTGGAACTTTTGTGAAATTCTCGCCGAAAATATAGGAGCTCTCTCCGAAGTGGATGACAAAGCTCGCCATGATGCTCTAAAAGAGCTTGCTAACGTCACTTCCGGACTGTTTCTTCCTATGGTTGTCTCCTCGACGGCAGATGCATTTGATATTACTGTTCCAACAACCACAAGTTGTGATAATTCGTCACAATGGCATGAGCTTGTAGCCGACCAAAACAGTTGTGTGTTAAACATCGAAGGCTATATGGTTGCTACCAGGCTGATTATGAAAGATTGAAGATTACTGCGGGGCATACTATGAAAACTAAAGATTTTTCAGGAATAATAAATAATGGGCCACTTCCCAGTCCGCAGGACGTGGAAGTTCCCTGTGATATAGGTGACCTGTTAAATGATTATGTGGAGTCAACCGAATCGATGCTGGCTGAACTCGAACAGGCAGCGCTGGCTTATGAGGCGGATCAAGGCTGCGAGGAGAATTCTGCAGCCGTGCGACGTATCCTGCATAAAATCAAAGGAGAGTCGTCAATGGTAGGTATCGACCAGATGTGCGAGCTTTGCCACCAGGCCGAGTTTGCCTTTGAAGAGTTGCCAAAGCACAAACGCCCCGATATGTTGCTCAGGTTTAAGGATTGGACCTGGGCTGCGATGCATAGTATGACAGACTAAAACTTTGTTGGAGAAACCACCGTGACAATTGCGCTTCAGACAAAAATCAGGGTCCTGATAGTCGATGACTCCGCTATTGTGCGTAAAATACTCTGCCAGCAGTTGAATCAGCACCGCGGAATAGAAATCGTGGGAACTGCGCCGGATCCATATATAGCGCGCGACAAAATCGTGGCACTGAATCCGGATGTGCTCACGCTCGATGTCGAAATGCCCAGAATGGACGGCATTACGTTCCTGCGAAAATTGATGGAGTATCATCCGATGCCTGTTATCGTGCTCAGCTCTTTAACACCCAAGGGTGGTAAAACAGCCATGGAAGCTCTCGCAGCCGGTGCAGTGGAGGTCATGAGCAAACCAGGTCCGGCATATACTGTCGGAGATGCCTGCAATGCCCTTGTAGAGAAAATAAAGGTCGCCTCAAGAGCGCGCATAAACAGAAACATTACAGTCCAAAGCCGACGCGCACCGGTCAAACGATTGCACATGGTCGAGACAACCAACAAAATTTTAGCTATTGGCGCATCGACCGGCGGCGTCCAGGCATTGGCACAGGTGCTCTCTGCTTTGCCTGCTAATGCCCCGGGAACGTTGATAGTCCAGCATATGCCGGCTCATTTCACAACTTCGTTTGCTGAGCGTCTCAATAACGAATGTGAGGTGAACGTCAAAGAGGCTCAGGACGGAGACCGTGTTATCCCTGGTTCCGTTCTGATTGCTCCGGGCGGCTTACACATGTTATTACAACGTTCCGGTGCGAACTATTACGTCACCGTGAAGGATGGACCTCCTGTTTGCCGACAAAAGCCCAGTGTGGAAGTCCTGTTTCACTCGGTTGCAAAGTTCGCAGGAGCCAATGCCGTCGGAGCAATTCTTACCGGTATGGGGAATGACGGTGCAGACGGGTTAATGAATATGCGCCAAGCTGGTGCGCATACTATAGCACAAGATGAGGCATCTTGTATCGTCTTTGGCATGCCTAAGGAGGCCATCGAACTAGGAGCGGCGGAAAAGGTTGTGCCGCTGTCCGAAATAACCCAGACTATGCTTAAGTTCGCCCAGGACAAAACCAAGAATGTAAGAAAAGGATAATGATATGTTTAAGGCAAAAGAAATCATGAAAACAGGGGTGATAACTGTTAAAAAGGAGACCGGAATCTACGAAACCATACGCATTCTGATGGAAAATAACATCACTGGCCTTCCGGTAGTCAATGACGATATGACCTTGGCGGGAATCATCTCGGAAAAAGACGTGCTGAGATTATTGTACGATATGGAAGACAAGCCCGGCAACGTTGAAAACTTCATGACCAAAGATGTGATCACCTTTGATCAAGAAGACAGTTTAATCGACATCGCCGAAAGTCTTATAAAAAATGATTTTCGTAGAGTTCCCATATTGGAAGAAGGAAAACTCATTGGCATTCTCAGCAGAAAGGATATCATCGCGTATATCTTAAAGCTCAGGCACAAGGATAAGGAGTCTGACTGAAAATTTCCCGCCATACTATTAACAAAAGAGGGAACAATATGTTCGAAACAAAAGCAATCATGCAGACGGATGTGATCACCGTCAAAAGCAAGACCCCAATCTATGAAGCTGTAAAAGTTTTGGTGGAGAATAATATTACCGGCTTGCCTGTTGTTAATGATGATATGATCCTGGTTGGTATTATCACGGAAAAAGACGTACTAAGATCGTTACCTGACTTGGAAACACTGATGTTGTCGTATGATTCGCAAGATAGCTCGGCCAGGAAAGTTGAGGACTTTATGACAAAAAATCCAATCAGTTTCGACCAGGAAGAGGATTTGATTGCAATTTGCGAGTGTCTTATAAATAACCATTTTCGAAGAGTGCCAATAGTGGCCGAAGGAAAAGTCGTAGGCATCATTAGCAGAAAAAACCTCATCAAATATATATTAGAGCCAATTGGATGACAGCGGGCATTCAAAGCTATCATCTCGTCAGCGAGCACCGAAATCCTTGCCGGTTTGTCTCCTTTCGTAACTCGCTTTCACAAAAGCACTTCCGACATACCTCGCGAATCGGGGTGATAGGATTCGAACCTACGGCCTCCTGCTCCCAAAGCAGGCGCTCTAGCCAAGCTGAGCTACACCCCGATAAACCCGGCGTCACCGCCGGTTGTTGCCGCCCATTCATTTATAAAAGAGCGTATCATTCGCAACAACGAGCATTCTACACGAAGCCCGCCGATATTGCAACAATTTTGGCTCGTTCAATGTTCAGCGTTCTCCGTTCAGCGTGCACGGAGGGGAAAAAACTCAGCACTCACTTATGTCACGTATGATAGTCGGCGTTGATTCTCACGTATTCGGCGCTCAAATCGCAGCCGTAGCAAAAATCGCTCGCCTTGCCCACGCCCAGATCCACCGTTATCG
>DAOVMB010000041.1 GCA_030630905.1 Sedimentisphaerales bacterium | reverse complement strand
ATTTGGTACAATTTGGTCATATCTCAACCAGCCGAAAAACCTTGCAGGAGGTATGAAAATGTATCAGCGGACAAATTTAAGCGTTTTGCTTGTGATTTTTGCCTTTTTTACAGCATTTGGAGCCTGTGCAGTTGCTGCCGGCAAGATTATTTACGTTGACGAAATCGCCGCTGGCGCTAATGACGGCTCAAGCTGGAACGATGCGTATAATTTTCTGCAGGATGCCCTGGCGGACGCCAACGAGCCGGAAAAGCCGGTCGAAATCCGGCTGGCCCAGGGTAGTTACAGTCCCGATCAAGATACGCCGAATCCTGAAGGTACCGCTGACCGGCAGGCCACGTTCCAGCTAATCAACGGCGTCGCACTTAAAGGAGGCTATGCCGGCCTTTTCACGCCGGATCCCAATACCCGCGACGTAGAACTGTACGAAACCGCCCTGATCGGCGAAATTCGGTCAACCGGCTTCGGCGGGGGCAACAGCTATCATATTGTTACCGGCAGCGGAACCGACGAAACAGCCGTGCTGGATGGCCTTATTATCGCCGGCGGAAATGCCAATGGCCCCAGGTTGGGCGAAGAATCCGACTACGATTACAGATTCAGATATGGTGCCGGGCTTTATAACGACGCCGGGAGCCCGACTCTGATCGACTGCTTATTCATCGACAATTCGGCATATATAGGCGGCGGCGGGATGTACAACTCCAACGGAAGCAGCCCGACCCTGACCAACTGCATATTCGATTGGAACTCGGCGGTTGACGGCTGCGGGATTTACAACTCAAACAGCAATCCGACCCTGACCGGCTGCGTGTTCAGCACGAACATCGCACAGAACAACGGCGGCGGCATTTACAACGAACAAAGCAACCCAATCCTGACCGACTGTGTTTTCATCGACAACTCCGGCCACAATGGAGGTGGAATATACAACAGCGAAAGCAATCCGACGCTAACCGACTGTTCATTTATCGCGAACACTACCTTAACAATCCGAAGCACCGACAACACACTGTCGGGCGGCGGCGGGATTTATAACGATCATAGCAGTCCGATCCTTAGCAACTGCATATTCACCGAGAACAGCGCTTACGCCGCCTTGAGCAACCTGGGCGGCGCTATATTTAACAACGATAACAGCGATCCGGCCCTGACCGATTGTTTATTCAGCATGAACTGGTCGGAGAATTATGGCGGCGGGATTTATAACTGCGAAAGCAACCCAACGCTTACCGATTGCGTATTCAACGGGAACTGGGCGGAGGAATATGGCGGCGGAATGTATAACAAACAAAGCAGTCCGACGTTGATAAGTTGCTTGATCGTTTGGAACTGGGCGGCGGTAATAACATCTTACCATGATTCTTACCCCTCCGGTGCCGGGATGTATAACGAGGCCAGCAGCCCGATTCTCAGCGCCTGCGTAATAAGCGGAAACTACGCAGAGGGCGACGGTGCCGGAATGTATAACTCCAACAGCAGCCCGGAACTTGCTAACTGCATAATCGCCGGCAACTGGACGGCGGATTTTGGCGGCGCGATGTACGTTCAAGCCGGAAATCCAACGCTGACGAACTGCACGTTTTTTGGCAATATAGCTTATAAGGGGAATGCTTTAGTATGCGATTCGCCCCAGCAAAATTCGCCGGGCAACGTTGAGATGACCAACTGCATCCTTTGGGACGGGGGCAGCGAAATATGGAATAACGACGATTCGGTAATCACGATTAACTATAGCAATATTCAGGGCGGCTTCCCCGGCAATGGAAATATCGATACCGATCCTCTTTTTGCCCAGGCCGGCTATTGGGCAAACTTCTACGATCCGAATATCGTCGTTGAGCCGGACGACCCGAACGCATCATGGACCGACGGCGACTACCATTTGAATCCATGCTCACCCTGTATCAATCATGGGGACCCTAATTATATCAGTGGACCAAATGAGACAGATTTGGATGGCAATCCACGGATTGTAGGTGGACGGATTGATATGGGTGCGTATGAATACCCGTTCATCTATGATAAACCTGGTGAAGGGTCGCCTCCCGGGAGTTGGTGGAAATATTCGGAAAATCCGGTATTTTCTGAAGCTGGGCCTGGAGAGTGGGATAACCGTCTCAACGTAAGTGTTGCTGTCCTGAAGGATAGCGAAGAGCCGGTAATTAAATATAAAATTTGGTATGTAGGAGGAAACCAATTCTTTGAAGGCGCCGGCATAGGTTACGCAACATCCCCCGATGGGATAAATTGGATCAGAAGTGAAAACAACCCGGTATTAGAGCCGGGAGAGTCATGGAATGTTGGTGGTTTCAGCGGCATCTGTGTCATCAAAGACGGTCCGATTTATAAACTATGGTATGAAGGTTCGGATAATGAAAGCACTGCACGTATCGGTTATGCGACGTCATCGGATGGAATTAGTTGGGATATAAATAACAGCAATCCTGTATTTTCTCCCGGAGACAATGACGCCTGGGATAATGAAGATGTTGGAAATCCATACGTTGTTAAAGAAGGCTCGACATATAAGATGTGGTATTGGGGAGATAATGATTTGACTGGTATCGACCAGATAGGTCTTGCCGTTTCGAATGATGGAATTAGTTGGCAAAGAGTTAGAAGTGAACCGGTTGTTGCTCCCGATCCGAGCATTTGGTGGCAGGGCGGTGAGGGGATAGGAACACCACATGTTTTAAAATTTAATTCCGGCTACGTAATGGCATATCATGCAGCCGACCAGTCAGGAACTATTAGAATTGGATTAGCGACCTCCAGTGATGGCTTAGAGTGGAAAAAAGAGCATAATCCTATATTAGATATCGGCACTGACAATAGTTGGGACAGTATTAATGTTGTTACGGGCTCACTAATCCAGGATGCTTCGCATTTAAAGCTGTGGTATTTTGGGATGGATGCTTCTGAAATTATTAAACTCGGATTAGCAGTAGCTTTCGATAATATAATCTTTGACATTGAAACCAATAACTAAGCCTCCCGGCCTCTGTGGCGATTTTCACTTTGAAGAGTGAAGCGAAAATGAGACAGAAAACGGCTCGGAAGATATCTGGTGGATTCTCGAAGGCCGGGACTATCCCAGACTGTGGTGGGAGTTGCTCAAAGATGGCATAGCATAATCTGTTCTTGAGAAGAAACAGTCATGAAGATAAATCTCAGAACCATACTATTCTTGGCCAGCGTGCTTTTGATTGTGTCCAATCACCGCGCTTTGGCCCATACCGATGTTACAGTAGAACAAGCACGAGACCTCATTGATTCTACGAATAATCTGGTTGTTGTCGACGTCAGGGAGCAATATGAATACTGTGACGCCATAGGGCACATTCCGGGGGCACTGAACTACCCGTGGAATTCGGGAGTTCTGGATGCCCGATATGAAGAACTCCCCATGTACGATCCGGTCTTAGTGGTGTGCCGGAGCGGGGGCCGAAGTGACAGGGCCGCCAATTTCCTGGATTCAAAGGGCTTCTCAATGGTCTATGACATGCTGGGAGGCATGAGGGCCTGGATATGGGAGACTGCGCCTTGTGTTGATGCCGATAGTAAATACGGCGGCGGTACGGGAGAGCCTAATGACCCGTATCTGATCTATACCGCCGAGCAGTTGAACACCATCGGCGCCGAGCCCAACGATTGGGACAAGCACTTCAAGCTGATGGCTAATATTGACCTGATCGGCTATACGGGAACGGATTTCAATATCATCGGATACTGGGTACATGGGTGTTTTCCTGATAATATACCTTTCACCGGCGTTTTTGACGGCAACGGTCATAGAATCTCAAACTTCACATACACTACTACAAATACAAACTACATAGGACTTTTCGCGTACGTGGAGGGGGATAATGCAGAAATCAAAGATTTGGGATTGTTTGACCCGAACGTTGATGCGGATGGAGGTAATTACGTTGGTTCGCTGGTCGGCAGGCTCGATAATGGAACAATTTCCAACTGCTATGTTCAGGGCGGCGGCATTTCAGGATATGTTTTTGTAGGTGGCCTTGTAGGAGATAATTGGCTCGGTGGACTCACTAACTGTTATACCGAGGATGCCAGTGTTTCAGGTAGTAGTACTATCGGCGGATTAGCGGGATGCAACGCCGGCTGGATTGACATTTGCTACACCACAGGCAGTGTCACGGGGAATCAGTACGTTGGCGGCCTGGTGGGAGATCACCATGGAGGAACAATCACTTATTGCTATACCACAGCCAGCGTTTCGGGAGGAGAAAAAGTCGGTGGGCTTATAGGAAGCGGTTCTTCAAGAGAGGTTACACATTCCTTCTGGGATATTGAAACCAGCGGACAAATAACCAGCGCTGGTGGAATGGGCAAGACCACGGTCGAGATGAAGGACCCGAATACTTTTATGGATGCAGGCTGGGATTTCGTGGGCCAGTTGGATGGTCCCAGCGACCTCTGGGCTGAACCCGAGGGTGGTGGATACCCAATTCTGTGGTGGCAGCTATCGCCGTGGCCAGCATTACCCTTTTCTGTTGGGACAGGCGGGCCAGATAATCCTTACTTGATCTCAACCGGAAGTGAGCTTAATAGTATAGGCCATAATCCAAGATTGATGGAATCCCATTTCAGGTTAGTGAATGATATTGACTTGACGGGCATTGACTTTTTTATCATTGGTAGCGAGCTATATCCCTTCACTGGTGTATTTGACGGCAACGGCTATACGATCTCAAACTTCAGGTTCACTTCCACAGACACAGATGGCATAGGACTTTTCAGATACATTATGGGTCCTAAGGCAGAGATTAAAGATTTAGGATTGATTGAGCCTGATATTGACGCTGGAACTGGATCCTTCGTTGGCTCATTGGTTGGAGCTAATGGTGGCGGGTCACTAACCAATTGCTATGCTGAGGGGGGGCGCGTTAATTGTTTCGCTGTAAGAGGTCGCTTTTCGGGTTCCGTTCGTTATCTCGGTGGCCTGGTAGGTTACAGTGATGGTTCCATTACTAACTGCTATGCCACTGCGAGTGTTTCGGGCAGTGATAATGTCGGTGGACTGGTGGGAGAGAACTCTTCTCCCTTGTGGAGTGAAGGAAGAGGAATAATCACCCACTGCTTTTCAAGTGGCGACGTTTCGGGAATTTCAAATATCGGCGGATTGGTGGGAAGAAGTTATGGCACAATTACCAATTGCTATGCTATGGGAAGCGTTGATGGAGAAGATACTGTAGGCGGACTCGTGGGAGTGAATGGATATTCTTATTTTCAGTATGACTTCCATGGTATAATATCCAACTGCTATTCGGTAGGCAGCGTTTCAGGAGTTGATAACGTCGGTGGATTGGTGGGGTTTAATAATGAAAGTGATATTACGGCTTCTTTCTGGGATATCCAGGCGTCAGGCCAGACCACCAGTGCCGGCGGCACGGGCAAAACGGCTGCCGAGATGCAAACGGCAAGCACGTTCCTCGACGCCGGCTGGGATTTTGCGGACGAGACGGCCAACGGCACGGAAGATATCTGGTGGATTCTCGAAGGGCGGGACTATCCCAGATTGGCCTGGGAATTGACCGAATGAGACTCTTAATGTCTCTGCCGAGAATCGGTTGGAGGGTAATAGCCATTAACAGCAAAGTTCAGATAAATGCCTTCAGAGGAGAGCGAATGTTGCCGCTATGCGGAAGGATTTATACTCGCTCCCACTGTTTTGTTTCAAAGTTATACTGTTTAACGATTCTGGCTGGATTGCCGACGGCTACACAATATGGAGGAATATCTTTAACAACCGTGGAACCGGCACCGATAACCGAATTATCGCCTATTCTAACTCCGAGGAGTATCACCGTGTTGGAGCCAATCCAGACATTTTTCCCGATGACTACCTGCTTAGTTTCGACACCTTGCCTGAGAATATCCCTCGAGATATCCTGGAAAATATGGGATTGCCCGCTGATAAAGCAGTTCTGGCTGCATATAGAGTTTTCTTCAATTGTTACCGGACCAATAACGATGCTGCCGATTCCTATGCTGGCTCCTTCTTTCAAAATGACGTCTCCATGCCAGGTACAGATAACACAGGATGTTTCGACAAGTGTTTTTCTTGCCGAAAATAGTCTGTGCCGCTTATGGTGGGAGCTTCGCGGTATAACGTCAAGTCTGGCGAATAAACTGATCGAAGATGAAAAGTCCCGCTCGACGTAAAATAGCCTTGTCAAAATTTGGAGGAAACATAGATAGAAGGCTTTTAATATATCCCGGATTAAACCCAAAACCGCTTGGATAATAGCATAAATGCCGGTATAAATGCCTTCCAGGTAGTCAAAAGTGGGATATAGTATCCTTTGCGTTACTTTCATTCTATGATCTCATAAAATGGAATCGAAATACTGACTGAATGCTTATCTATGAACGGACTGTTGTTTACAGCATTATCCCCAGAGCAAAATATGCTATTAAACACCTCTATAGATTAATAAATATATACATTTGTCCTATATTATCTTTCTTTACTTATTATACTATATTGCCCATATTCTTGTCAATGGGATTTATTTGAAAAAAAATAAACAATTTTATCAACCTTTCTGGGGAATTTGTGAAAATACTACTTCAAAGGTTATTCTATGCGGATATAGAAGGTATTGACAAATCCTCATTGTTAGTGTAATATTGTCTCTGGGAATAACAGGTAATCCCAGGTAGGAGATATGATGAAGATTTCGACAATTGTACTCCTTTGTCTTACTGTGCTGATGATGGGATGTTCGCATTCACCTAAACGAGCATCGTCTTTATGGCAAGAGCGACAAATGGATGACGATAAAAGAATCTATGGAAATCCTTATGAAAGCCCAAGCCAATGGCAGAGAGTTTGGCTGCCTACCCCTTATTAAAATTGAGCCCAAATTTTGGCCTGGTTCAATCCCGGGTGGCAACCTCAAGCGCAGTGCTCCCCTGAGCAAAGTCGAATAGGTTGGGGATGGCAAAGCTCCAAAAGCAGTGCAACCATCCCCAAATCCTCTGGATTTGAGGCTCGTTCCATCATATTTTGTCGGTGGGCCAAGGCCCTGACTGCAAAACTGGTAATCAGCACACAGACCGCCTCTGCCGCCACGATACTCAAAGCAGTTTTTCACCCTTCAGACGGTCACCCTGATTCCCTTTTTGCTTGAAATGCTCATAGTCTTTTTGACTAATCAAAAGGACTATGAGCTTTGTGGCAATCGGAAGGGTTAGATATTGGTATTTAGAGCGCCTTAGTATGTTTGTGGAATCACGGGCTCGACGGGTGGAAAAGCCTTTGCGACAAGAAGTCCCTCGGCTGAATCCTTGCGTGAAACGTTTGCGCTGCTCAATCCATACTCTGTAGAAGTTCGTTATCCCGGCGATGCGTGGATACCCACGCCAGACGATGCAATGGAAGGAAGGCAGGCTTCTTTTGGTTCGAGGTTGCATTCGAGCCATTCAGAAGCCATCAGGGTAAAGTCGATAAAGTCAACTTTGCAGTCGCCGTTCACGTCACCTGTTGGTTTGGATGTGCATCGTGCCGCTTCGGGGCCGTCGAGGACAATCGCGAATATCTGTAAGTTTCCTTCGCGGTTGTCCTCCCAGACGACCGTATTGCCGCTGATGGCCGGATTGGTCTGGTCGTGCGACTCATTTGTGATTTGAAATTCACGCCGGGTGGTCAGGTTGTAGCCGAATATGTCCCAGTCGCCGTTTCTGTTGTCCTGCCAGACGACGATGTGGCGGTCGATATCGGGATTTGTCTGCTCCGATTCGTTTGCCGTTATGGCGAACTCGGTACTAACTAACTTATTTACCGCCGAGACCGCAGAGCCCGCAGAATTATTATTTTGAATTTCATTCTCTGCGTTCCCGGCGTTCTCTGCGGTTAATTTAGAAAGGTCCGCGGCGTAAATGTCCATGTCACCAAAGTAATTGTCCGCCCATACGACGATGTCGCCCCAGACGGCCGGGTGCTGCTGGTCAAATTCGGCCAGCGTGACGGCGAAGTCGGTGGGCTTGTTTCGCTGCCAGATATCGGCGGCAAGTATGTCCTTGTCGCCGAAGTAGGAATCCTGCCAGACGACCGTGTTTCGATAGATAGCGGGCTGCTGCTGGTCGCGTTCGAAGTTGGCAACGGAAAATTCCGCCGGGCTTGCCGGGTCGGTAATATCTGCTCCGAATATATTGTAATCTCCCTCGTCGCCATCCTGCCAGACCACGATGTTGCCGTGGATGGCCGGCGACTGCTCGTCGTTGCCGAAGATATTGGAGACGGCGAACATTACCGGCTGCTCCCGCTCGCTATCGCCTGCCTTGAGCGATGTCGAAAGGTCACTGGCCATTATGTCCCAGTCGCCCGAACCTTCCTGGATGATGTAGTCCTGCCAGACGACGATATTTTCAAAAACCGCCGGACGCATCTGATCGTTGGCGTCTCCGATGATAAGGGCGAGCGGATCATCCGGATTATTCATGCCTGCCTTGAGCGTAGTCGAAAGGTCCGCAACGTAAATGTCGTAGTCACCGTATTCTTCGACGAACTGCTGCCAGACGACAATGTCACCGTCGATATCGGGCATCTCCTGATCGTCGGTCGTCGGCCAGATGGCAAATTCTGAGCCACTTTCGCCCGCAATAACAGAATCAGTCGTCAGCATCACGAAAAGAAAAAACAAGCACGTAAGAAAAATCAAAATCGAGGAGTTCATCATCGTAGAGTACGTCTTTAGCCGGAGTCTATCATTCGCGTCCATCCCCAAAGCCTGCGGCTTTGAGGCTGCCACCCGTTTTCCATCAGTCCTATCGGGTGGCAGCCTCATCCCGATTGTCGTTATCGGGATGGGGATGGCTCTTACTTGGCTAAACACGTACGAGCGATGAATCCGCAACTTTGATATTTGATTTTTAATTTTTGATTTTTCCTGTCGTGTGGGCGGTTTCATCGTTGTACCTCCTGGAACTGTAGGGGCGGTTCGCGAACCGCCCTTACTCGCCGCCGGCAAATCAGCCCCGGACAAAATGCCCGATGCCGGCGCTCGTACCCAGGGCGCACAGGCTTGTGACAATCATCGCCCCGCCCAAAGTTTTGGAACGGTCCTGAATCGAGGCCTTGCTCGGCGCCGGAGCCGGTGCCGGACTTGGAACGATAGCTTCACCCGGCGTAGGAACCGGAGAGCGGAGCGGAGCCGGTGCCGGAGTTTTGATCGGTGCCGGAGCTGGAGTTTTTGCCGGTGCGGGAGTTTCAGGTTTCGTGGTTTTAATTTTTTCCAGAAGCTCCATAAGAATCCCGGCGGCTTTCGCGTTGACCATATCTTTGCCGGCCCGCATCAGCGGCTCTACCGCCCTGTCATGCTGGCCTATTCCAAGCAACTGATAGCCCAGCAACAGTTGCAGGTCCGCGTCGAAGCTGAACTGAGCGGCCCGTTCGGCCAGCCGGTCGATCTGTTTGAGAAGCGATTCCTCGTCGGGATACAAACCGCGAGGGAAGAAAACGCCTTCCTTCTCGGGGCTGACTTTTGCCAGTGCCCCGCGAAGGACCTCGGCGGCTTTTGAGTATTGCTCGCTCGCCAGAAGCGCCTGGCTGTAAGCGAATGGAAGAATCATATCTTCCGGCGCCAACTCCACGGCCTTGGCGAACTTCAAAGCGGCGGTATTATACTGAGCGACTTCGAACGCCTTGACGGCCTCTTCGAAGTAAACGTCGGCAAGCGTGGCCTCCTGAGGCTCGGCGGCTTGCTCTGCGATGTTCTCGAAAATCTCGGAGTTGACCGTCTGAGCCGGCTGATAGCCGCCGTCCCCGTCGGTGTAGTAATTGTACGTATAGTAATTGTATGTCGGACTGCGGACCTCGCGGGCGATAGGATAGTAGCCGTACCAGTGATAGGGATGGCAACCGTACCAGTAGTAACGGCTATACCGGTATCCGAGAGGCCAGTAGCCGCCCAGGCTGATGAATAGGTATTTGCGGTGATAATACGGATACACATATCGGAACGTGAACCATGGCCCGCAATCGTAATACACCGCGAAACGATATCTCGGCCAGATGGTCCTGCTGCAAATACGGTCGTGGTAGTCTCTGTAAACGTGGTTATGGTGATATGTGTGGCTTATCAAACGCGGTCGGTCGTGATAGACCAATCGCGACGGCCTGAGCATATCGTAACGGTGCAGACGCGTGCTGTCAGTCCGAGCGCTGGTAATAGTGGTGTTGTTGATTATGGTCGTCCGCTCCCGCGGCACGGATTTTCTCGTCGGCCTTGAACTTCCCCGAAGCGGAGCGACGCTTGTGTCTCTGAGGCTCAAATCCTTGTGTTCCCGGCGGATATCGGTTCGCGTCTGGGCTATTCCGGTGCGTGTGCCCCGGCCCGCCGGTCGTCCTATCGTTCTGCCGGCGACGGTTCCGACGGTTCCGCGGGTGGCGGCCTTAGGCTCACGAACGCCGGCGATTTTTTCCGCCGACCGGCTGGTAATGCTTCTCGTGCCGATCGTTCTGCCGATACGCGAGGTGGATTTCATTGTAACAGAACGCAGGTTCGTAGCCGACTGCTTTTTCGCCGCCGGGACCGAAGGCGTCCTTTTACCGATTACAGTGCCGATGTTTCGGCTGCGCTCCACCTTAAGGTGTCCTGTGGAGGTACGAAGCAACGACCGGCTGCTGTTTGCCTTGGACGAAGTCAAAGGCCTGGTTGAGCTTACAGCCGGCTGCCTGGCTCTTGTGGGAGCAGAGGAGCTTCGTGTGCTGATCGAACTGCCGATACGCGAACGTTGGCTTGTCGTCGGCTGTTTCTTCGCATTCGAGAGGGACGGCGCTCTGAGACTGCCCGAACTGCCTATACGCGAAGCTCCGCATGAGTGTGCAGCCGGCTGCCTGGCTCTGTTGGGAACAGACGGCCTTGTTGTCTTGATTCTACTGCCGATACGCGAGGTTATGCTCGGGCTGATTCTACTGCTGGTACTCATCCTGGGCGAAGTCGAACGGCTGCTGGATGGCGTTCTTGTGCTCTCTAAGTCCCTTGTGAGACGCCTTGAGGCGGATTCACTTGGACTAATCGAACTTCCAATCCGGGATGTAATGCTCGGGCTGATACGGCTGCTTGTACTCGGCGCTCGATTAGTTATGGATCTACTGGAATTGCTGCTCGGTGTCCGTCTGGTTATGGATCTACTGGATGTGCT
>DAOVMB010000384.1 GCA_030630905.1 Sedimentisphaerales bacterium | reverse complement strand
GTTTATCATGCTCTTTGGTGGGCATTTCGCCCGTCCCGTTCCACTTGAAGTGTTTGCTCCAATTATCACTTATCATTGGGATTAAATCAGCGGAAGATTCGGACTCCAGGTCCGTAAGTCTGCCGTCGCAACCGGCGTAACGGAGCTTTTGCGACTCCATGAACTCACGAGGACGATTACCTGAGATGATTGCAAGCACGGCTTTGTCGCTTCGACCGCCCGGGCCAAAAGACGTAAAAATATCTCGATACTCGGCTAAGATTTTATCGAGTGTCTTATAGGTCGCAACGGCACCGGATTTTATATCGATGAGCAGCGTGAACTGCGGCCCGTTCGGGTAAACACGGCCGCCATTCTGCTTTACGCATTCTCTCAAAGGATCCAGATAAAGGCGGCGCAGAGTTCTCTCGGACGTTATGTCTCGGCGGTCATGAGCAACAAACAGATCGTCATCGACGAGGAAGATATCCGCCTCGACGCTGTTGAAACCTTGAGCGAGCGCATCATACAAAGGCCGGTTGTGTTCGTAGTCATTGTGTGCATGAGCCCGGGGAAGAGGTGTGACATGAGTGCCGGCTACGTGTGACCTGCATGACGACAATGACAGTAATGCCGAACAAACAAACATGATTGTGTATGTATTTTTCATTCGAATGGACTCTCCTAATTCAAACCTGCCTAATTATGCCGTTGCATTTGTTAAGGAAGCAAAATAACCTATCAGGCTCTTTATTTGAAGATTTTTTTCATAGCCTGTGCTGTTTTTTCAGGCCTGCCCGGCTCAAAGGGTAACAGCTCAGCCGTGACATAACCGTTATAGCCGATATCAGCAAGAGTTTCTTTGACCGTTTGGAAATTCACGTCACCTTCCGATAAATCAACAAAGCCTTCCACTGTCCCCATAGAGCGCTTAAAGTCTTTTACGTGCACGCGTTTTATCCGCTCGCCAAGAATCCGGATCCAATGTTCGGGATAGCCGGTCAGCAGCACGTTGCCAACATCAAAGTATGCGCCCACCATTTTGGAGTTGAAGCTATTGATGAAGTCGCGCATCTCTAACGGGCTTAGCAGGAATTTGTTCCAAACGTTTTCAATACATATTGCCACGCCAGTCTCTTCAGCGCTCGGTAGAATCTGTCGCACCGCTTCACATGCCCTCTCGTAGCAGACATCGTAGGGAATAACTTCGGCGTCAGGCAGGAAGAACACATCGACAGCACCCGGCACGAAAAGATACGCATCTGTTCCGAGCCATTTCGTTACCTGTATGGCCCTGCGGTTAAATTCGATGCTCTTTTTTCTGACGTCGCAGTCATTGGCGGCAGGGGAACAGGTCCAGTTTTCGCCGGAGGCAACGCTTGAGATTTCAATGCCGATTTTTCCGGCTGTTGCCGCGATATCTTCACACTGGGCCGCAGTCGCTTTGTGTGTTAAGACCCCCTTGCCGGCAATAGCAAGCTCAATGGCGTCAAATCCAAGCTCTTTTGCCTCTTGCATTGCTTCGGCTATTGGCTTTTTGGCTTCAAGCCCCCCTTCAAACATCCAGTAACTTGCACTTATCTTCATATCCCATTCCGTTCAATAAATTGTATCTGTTTCAAAAGCTATCTCGAAAGATTCTACAATATAACATTTCTAATCCGGCATTTAGCATGGTCGTATTATTTTGTGAGCAGATCTACCATCAGATTCCAGAAGCGTTTCTCATCAATAGCCAGGAGGATGCGAGCCTTTTGAGTGCCGGCGGGTCCCTGCCTGCGATAGCCGAGGCTTCGGCCATAGTCCAGCCCGTAATCCGAATTAACATCGACCCACCGTGTTTCTTCTTCGACAATCAACGCCGGATCAATAACAACTGCCGCGGCAATGGTATCCCAGACCAATCGAGTATAGTTAGGATCCTTCTCGAATTCCGGGCCGTACTTCCGCTTAAACATCTTTGCAATTGGCGTGTCCACGGCTGTGATGCGCTCAAAGATTTTCTTGTTGAAATGATATTTCTCGCAGACATCCAACCCAACGATGAGCTGATCGGCAAAGGGCGCCCGAACGGACATTTTTGCCGCCTCAGGATCAAACCACCAATTGAATTCGGCCGCCGGCGTTGTGTTGCCCGGAACATCAAACGCACCTCCCATATACACAACCCTCTTTATTAGCGGAATAATCTCCGGAGCTATTCTTATGGCGATTGCCAGATTCGTACATGGCCCTATCGGCATAACGGTGACCTGGCCCGGGTTGGCCTTTATAGTATCAATCAGAAAATTCACTGCGTGCTTATCCACAGGCTTTATTTTTGGTGCGCTTCGGTATTCTTTGCGGTACACTTCGAGATACGATGCCGGCTCGATCCGGGCAAAACAGCCGGTATAGCTTGAGTTGTAACCGAACATCTCCCGCTCGACTTGAATTGTTTCATAACGGGCTGCTCGCAGTGGATAACTTATCCCAATAGCCACTGGAATGTCCGTACGATTCAGTACTTCAAGCTGGCGAAGAGCATAAGCCGTCCCCTCTGAAAGCCACGTGTTTCCGGGGACTATCGTCACGCCGAGCAGGTCTATATCAGGATGGTTTGCGAGCATCATCATCGCCACGCCATCGTCATACAATACGACCATATCGGTATCGAGAATGACCTTCTCTTTGGCCCCGGCAACAGAAACCAGGACCACAAGCAGCAGTGTTGCTCTAACAAGCACGACAAGAAAGTGTTTCATGGTAAACATGACCTTATCCCTTTTTATCATAGTGCAAACCGTGTCAATAAAATCTTAACAGGAAAACCTTGTCCATTCAGCCTTTACCTTCACATCGACAGAGCCTTTTTGCAGAGTTCTCGGTGCTTGTTCTGTTCGCCTGAGCCTTTGTGCCCGGCGGCTCCTTCCTTCCATGCCGAACGCGCCTCTTCGATGCGCCCGAGAGCCTGTAGTGTTTTTCCGCGCCAGTACTGTGCCGACGCCTCCTGAGGCTTGTTTGAGCGGCCGACGCCAATGTTCTCCGGATATGTCAGCGATGCCTCGAAGTCACGCAGCGCCCCGGCGAAATCCTCGTCTTCAAAACACTGCCAGCCCCGCTCGATATGGGCCTTATGGAAGAGGTCCCACGTAATCGTCTGGCCTTCCCAGTTGACAAAGTACGGCGTGGATTCGAGCAGGTCGATCACATCTGTGTATTGCTGCCTATTAAGATACATCTGGGCGAGCATGATGATTATATCGGCCCGGCGGATTTTCTCGAACGGCATCGATTCGAGAGTCTTTATCGCATCAGGCCGTCTCTTTGCCGCCAAGAGAATATCGGCCAGGTCCCGATACAGGGTTTGGTCTTCCGGCCTGGCGGCAATGGCCTTCCGGTAGAATCCCTCCGCCTTCAATAGGTCTTCTTCCACCGACCAGGCATGAAGCCCGAGATTGCGAAATGCAACGCTCAGAGACGGGTCCGACTCGACCGCCTTGCTCCAGTGCCGGACCGCTTCATCCTGACGATCCAGGTGACTGTAAAGATTTCCAAGATGCAGATGTGCATGCGCATCGTCGGGATTGTTTTTTACAGCGTGCTCAAATACGGCGACTTCTTCCGGGCGGGAAGGAAAGACATAATCCCGGTGTATTCTGGCCGCGCGATCGAGATATGCCCCGGCCTTCGCCT
>DAOVMB010000179.1 GCA_030630905.1 Sedimentisphaerales bacterium | reverse complement strand
TTAGCGGAGAATTCCGTTATCGACTCCGGCAAACGAACACTGCCAAAACTGACGTTCTCAGCTTTAGTGAGTTTGATACATGCTCCATCCCGGGCAATATCAGGCCGATACAGCGTTTTGTCAACTTCGATGTAGTTGCCTGTAAAAAGCGTGTCCTGACCGCCCTGCTTGCCGATTCGTATCCGGTCGCACTCGGCGGCATTCGCAGATTTATCATCAAATGCCCCATTTACATTATAGTCGAAAAGCACGCAGTGCTTCTTTTGCCCGCCTACTGTGATGTCTCCCTCATACCATCCGCCGGATGATGCGTACAATCTCCCCTCGCCAGTATTGTATTGGTAGGATCTAAAGTTCAAATGATATGTGACCGGCCCGTCTTCGACCTCAAAGATTACTTTTACAGGCCCGAAATACGCGCTTCGCTGGTTCATTCGATATGCCGCTGCAGCGGTTTCTTCTTCGAGGCTCCCGTTAGCGTTTGAGTCGATGTACAGCGAATCATACGGCCCTTGTTTGTGAGTACGATCCAGGGCTATCCAGAGATGGCCGCTTTTGACCATAGGAGTGGCCCACTTGGCAAACAACTGGTTCTGCCCCTTGAATTGCGGCAGCTTCACACCTACGGGCTGCCGGGTGCTTATCTCTATCATATGAAATCCTGCTTGGCCAAATATCTGGCTGGCCTCTCGTGATGAGTGATATTGCAGCCACTGTTCTTGTTGTGCCGATACCTGCGATACCAGGATAAGCAGTCCGATTCCCACCGCGAGCCGGATGTAGATTCTCTTTCTCATTTTCAGGGCCTCCAAATATAGTCGATTATTTAGTTAGACCAAGAGCCACATTTGCCCTCTCCTGATATTATTTAAGACTTGATTCTTAGATAAATGTTACAGTTTTTCTCACTTTTTGCAACATTTTTCTCGTAAATCCTTGTTGCACCGGTGTTTTTACGTAGAATCCCCTTATTCGGGCATTTCTGTGCCGGATTTTAGCCCATTGATTCGGCCGATATCGGCCTGTTTCGGAGCCGCAGGCATGCATGAAACGCACAGAGCCATAGCGTTTTCGGCAGCGCCAGACAGCTTATTACAAAAAAAAGCCGTGCATACACACGGCTTTGTCACAACACAATCGGTTTAGAGAATAGCCGTTAATTATCGAACGGCAGCTTGACTCCTCCCGTTTTGGTTCTAATAACATCCGGTTTCATTCCGACGCCGTAATCTCTCTTTCCCTTTCTTATACGGCAAACGGAACCTACGGAAACTTTTGACACCTCGCCTGCAACTACTTTGGCCATTGACATAGTGTGCGTCACCTTCTGAATTTCGAGGGTGGCAACATGGCTTTCGATCCTTCCGAGTGACTCTCCGGTATCGTTATCGAAGACCTCCTTGCCCGTTGTATAGACATCGAGCAACATATTGTTTTTCATTCTCTGGCCGCCCTGGTTCAGGATTACCCGGCCATCCTCCTGTACCGCAGCGACGGTGATAGGATACACACGGTCGATAATCGCTGCAATTACATCGTTGGCCACAAGCGAGATAAAAGCGTCGCGTACCTGTGCCGAGTCCCATTCGGCAGGGTTCTGTTCGTCGGCAAGCATTCTGACTTGTTCGTCCTCAAGATATTTTTGCGCATTCGACGCCAGGACTACCTGCTTTGTGGAGCTGTCGATAAGCCGATAATCGAAATTGAATCGTGCTTTGAATTTCCTCGTTGTGTAATTGGCGGCCCGAAGGTACCTTTCGATTTTCTCGATTTGGGCCTGGGTGATAGTCCCGGCGAGCAAATAATCGGCGCCAAGAGTTTCAGCGAGCTTTGCCTGTTCTCCAAGGGGAGCATCGAAGGAAAAGAGCATCTCTTTTTCCCTGGTAAAGTCAACGATGCTTTCACGGTCAAGGACGGCGAATTTGTTAGTCTGGGTTAGTCCCGCAACAAGTCGCTGGGAGAACAGGGATGAAAGTGTGTCTCCGGATATAATTTGGTTCAGGAAACCGTAATTATCCTGCTGTGTTTTTGCAGGCATCAAGGCAATCTTGATCCGCCCGGTCCGGCCCCGTGCGCCATAGTCGTAAACGGCGACCTGTACCGTAACTTCGTAGGTGTCCTGGTCGATTTGCTTTTCATCGAGAACATTGTAGCTTCTTATCAGGCCTCCGATTTCAGTTGTATAGACTGTGCCGTTCGTGGCAACGTTTACAGAATCGAACTCGATTCTCCTGCGGCCGGGCCCATCGTCACCTACTCCCACACCTGAACTGCGGAAGCCGAATTCATAGTTGCTGGAATCGACTCTAACACCTCTTACCTGCTCGACTGCTCTATACAGAGCGTTCTTAACGGCCTCGTCCCTGTTACGGCCACGTCCGATGACTTCTCGGATAACCGCGTTGTTTGGCTCAGTCTTCAAAAGAGCGGCCGATGCGCTGCGTTTGCCGCTGGCTGGATTCTGTTTAGCTCCCGGCGCATCACCGGCGTTTACAATCGCCGCACACAACAGGCAGAGCGCAATAATGCTTGTTATATTTTTCATTTTTACACCCTTTGAAAAAACTTTTCATTAGACTCTTTTACCAGGAAACAGACCTACTGCTACCTCTTTTACCGATAAGAGTTTCATCCTGCCAAAATCTGAGTCCGCTCTTAACATCGCTCAGCTTCAGTTGAAAATAGTACTCAACCTGCTGTTTGTTTCGGTCGTAGCGGATATTTCTCTGAAAGATTTTGCCGGAGATGGTTAGTTCGGGCGCGATGAGGGTTTGTCTTTTGGCCACCGTGTCGGGATCAAACTCTTCGGAATCTCTGAGTTCTCTTGTCTCAAGGAGTAACTCGTCGGAACCGCTGCCGATCGCAGATGTCATAACTGCCTGGCCGCTGTTCAATATTTCCGTCTCGATTTTTACCATTAGCTGGTCGGTATCGATTCTCTGCGTCGTATCGTTGATGATTCTGCCGGTAGCCACTACATACCTGCCGCCTTCCTGCTTTTTAAGGGCTCCCGAACCGAGCATTGACTGAACCATTTTACTCGCGGCCAGATCGAAGTCTCTATAGTCTAGAGCCATGACAGCCTTTCCCTCGTCATGCATGGTATCGATCATTGTTGTTTCCTGGGCACATCCTGTCGCTAAAATACAAACCATCACTATAAGATATAATACTGTCGCTTTCATAATTTACTCCCACTTTCTCGTATCCATTCTGAAATTTACGGCTTGCGGTCTCGGCGCAACGGCTTTAATGGTAAAGGGTGATTTCCCCGTTGCCGAGAACGGCAGCCACACACTTGTCTTCGTTTCAATCATAAGCCCGTCTTCATCCAGCCATTCGACTCTGTATCTGAAGCGTTTGGTCCCAAACGACTTGTTGTGTCCGTTGACATAAAGCTCAAGAAAACCGGCATCATTTCTTCTGGTAACAGCTTGGGTGACTTCAATTCCTTCGCCGATCAAGGCACTGAAAGCATGGACGACCGGCCTGGTGACAATGTTGCTTCCGAGTGTGTCGCTTGCGACTCCTTCTCTAACATGGATTCTTGAGTCATTCTGCTTCTGACAGCCGGAACTGAAGACTATCAACGCAATCAATACGAATTCTAACTTTTTCATGGCAAATCTCCATCAACATTTAAATTAATATTCTAATATGTTATCAGGTCGATAACCTGCCTTGTCTGCTTCTGCGGTATTCTAACATAGACAAACGCATTTTTGCAAGCGGGGATTTCCACCGTGAACGATTCGCCGCCCGGCGGAGCTATCGTTATCAGTCTGTCGGGCGGCATGGGCAATCTGGCGACCTGGAAATTCTTCGGCAGAGTGGTCCAAATTCTGACATCAGCGGCGGTTGTGGCGTACGAATAAACAGCAGCAAGGAGTGAAACAATCTTTGGCGAGGAACTGTCTTTTTTACCCAGGGCATACTGAGCTACCACTTTTGCAGTAGCGGATATAATGGCTCTGGTCAGAACACCTTTAAAGTCTTTGCTAAACTCCGTCTGCACGATCCGGTCCATATTCCCGACGATCTTCGTATTGAAATTGTTGCCGCCGGCCTTGATCGACAAGTAGGGATAAGCCTGCTCTCTGAATATTAGTCTTGGCAGAGCAATCCCGAAGTATTTCACATCGTCCGAGGCAACAAACAGCGGTATGTCAATTCTAAACTCTTCCTTAACAGGCCCCATCCCGTTTTCAAATATTACCCATATGGTATCTTTCAACTCCGCCCGGCCGTCGAGCACCTGTTCAGTGATAGCCAGGTCCTGGGCAACGTACTCGTTGTCTCGGACCATTCCATACGATTCTTTGAGGAAAGTGACAGCTTTTGAGTGGTCGCCAACGAGATTGAAAAAAACTCCGGCAATGTATGTCGTGAAGGGATTGACGAAATCGGGATAGGCTTCGAACTCGTACAGGCCGGGATACCTGTCAGTTATTAACCGGTTGATTTCGGGATTATCTACATTTTCCTTGGCCTGCGATCCTTCTTTTTCCTGCTCCTTGTCTAATTCATTTTGGAGTTTCTCTATTTCCCGGGCGAATTTCTCCTTTGCACGTCTTTGCCTGTCAAGAGCCCTGTTGAATTCTACCCGTGCCTGGTCGTTTTCACCAAGGGCCATAAAGTTCAAAGCTTTGTAAGTATTGACCATGATGCCATCATATTCTTCACCGAAATAAGGAATGATATTCTCGTTAACGGCAATTGCAGCGACCGAATCTACGGCCGCATTTTGATAATCGAAGAAGTTCAGCATCTCCTCCGATCTATCAAAATGATTGTTGCTTTCCCGGTGATTTTGCCTCAATCTTTCAAGCGTGCCGAGTTGTAATGTCCATAATAAATCTTCTCTTTTAGGATTTTTACTTTTGCTGATTTTAGACTGAGCGAATTCTATAGATTTTTCATAATCAGAACTGTTAAAATAACCGCTAAAGGTGCTGAGGTGGCTTTTAGATGCATTGCACCCGGCAAAAACAGGGAGTAGTAAGACGAATAGAAAAAAGCGATTCCTAACAGGGTCTCTGTTCATAAGACCCTCCACATATTATCCATTTTTGTGCCGCTATAGAAGTCCCAATAAGATAGAACTGTATATCTGCAATTATACTCAATACTCGCAATGATTATCCTGAACGTTGTAATTCCGCGAAAATATCAATACTTTTCAATTTTGGCCGATGAAAGTTCATTTGCCGTAAATTACCGCAGGTTCTGGAACAAATCAAGGATAATTTGTGTTTCAAAAATATGCGCATTCCCCCCTTGCCTCAAATCTCGTATTTGAAAAGGCTGTTTCCTATTATATCGTCACTGTTCGTTTTTTCTTTGACGGCGGTTCTGCAATCGATTATTTTCATCGGATACAGTGGGAAACCAGATGGTATGATACAAGTTAAACATAATAATTCCGGTACTGTAGCAGTTACTGTGGCTCTGCTAATCATTATCGCGGTTGTGGTTTTATCAATCGCCCGGCATTTCTGGGCCGACTCCGCAAACGAGCATTTCGACAAATTAATCTCTGTTTACATTATGGAAAAGGAAGACCTCAACGAGAATGATCGAGACAGGCTAAGGACCCAACTGCTCGAAGATGGTATATTTATTAAAATGAACAGATGGAACAAGGAAAGTTTCGTCAAGGATCGGCAACTCTATAATGAAATGATAATCATCCGTGACCAGCGCCAGATGAGAAAAGAAGAAGCCGAAGGTTCGCTCATAGAAACCATGATAAATCTGTAACAAGCCCCCCTGCTACTCTTCGACGGAATCTTTAACAGAATAATGGGGCCTATACCGAATAGATCGGTATAGGCCCTTAACTATTACAAAACCTACTGTTTTTCCGCAAAAGCGGTTTTTACAACTCAGCAGCTTCTCTCGGCTGGTACAGGCGGATGTCGTCAAAGTACATCTTACCCGAACCGCCGGGGATTGTCGTGTTGCCCTGGGTTCCCAGGCC
>DAOVMB010000143.1 GCA_030630905.1 Sedimentisphaerales bacterium | reverse complement strand
ATACACGCTTTGGCGGCCTCGGCGACATCCTCCGGATTGCCCTCGAATAAAACGCCCGCCGGATTGAAATTGCCGCACAGCGTGACGTCAGGGCCGGCAAGCTCGCGTGCCCTCGCGAGGGAAACCATCCAGTCCACGTCAATCACATCCGTGCCGCTATCGGCCATATATTCGACAATATTGGATATGTTGCCGCAGACATGCAGTTTTGCGGTCGCCCCGGCTTCATGGATAGCCGCTATCAATTTCCGCTCCAGAGGCATGACAAGCTCGGCGTACATTTCGGGCGAAATAAGACTTGCCGCCGAATCGCCCACACCAACCATATCCGCGCCGGCCTTGATTTGAGCAACGGCAAAAGCAATGGCGTTCTCGACTATTACCTCACCTGCCTCGACAAATATTGCCGGCTCGTCGATCAGGTCCAGCATGGTGTTTTCCACACCCCGCAGGTCTCCGTATTCGGCCATAGGCCCTTCCACCCAACCTAAGACGCTGTGTGTTTGTCCTATCTCGGCGGCCATTTTCCGCACGCTTTCGATCCGTTGTTTTGTCCGCTCCGCCTTCTCTATATCGAACCGTTCGACCCGTGATATCTCGCTGCGTATCTTTATAAACGCCTCTTTCGGCCTTCCTACGCCCTCGGGAGGATATTCGAATTCCATTCCATACGCAGAGGCCTCTCGCCACGGATCGCTTATCGCGCTGATCTGGTCGAGATTAAAGGCCCGTGTTACTGCAAGCTGCGCCTCGACGAGGATATCGCCATCGAGGTAATAATCCCTGTATGTATGCCCGATAAAATGGGAGGCCCACGCCATAAAAATTGGAGTAACCGCCGGACGATCATAAGAACCACCCTTGAGAATCGCGTTAATACGTTCTTTTGGAGTCATAAATCACCTCGTTTCGTATTTAGTATATCGTATGTCGTATATCGAGCTACGACATACAATCGACGACCTACGACCTACGAGTTAACCAGGGCCAGGAACGAGGCCTCGACCTGTTCGAATGTCGGCACCTTTCGTATCGCGTATTTCGTAGTGCGTATTGCGTCTTGTCTATTGTGGCTTTTTTTCGCACGACGCATCACGCACGACGCACGACGAGTTTGCCATCGAGGCGAAATCATAAGCAGATAATCGAAGCCGGACGGAATCTGCTCCTGATTTTGCCGAAAAGCCTCCCGCATCAGGCGTTTGAGCCGGTTACGGACAACGGCATTGCCGCGGGATTTGCCTACCGAGACGCCCAGCCTGGAATATTCACAATCATTCTCCGCCATATAAAGTGTCAACACCCCATTGCTCAGACGCCGACCGTTAGCCAAAACGGCTTTGAATTGCCTGTTACTGACAAGCCTTTTCTTTTTGGGCAAGGTCAACCGCTTCATAGTATAATTCGGCTCAACTGTGTCCATGACTGTACATACTGTCGGCTTCTTTCTGCCTGGCCAGCACTTCTGCAGCAAGGCGTCTGTGGGCCGACCTGACACTTAATATCCCGATATATTTCTCGGCGTCGTCCGGAGCTACAGCGGGCAGGAATTCGACATCCATCTCCTTTGCTTTCTCAAGCGCTTCGGAAAGCGGCATCTGGGGTACGGCCTTTTCAATCACAGGTTCTGCAATATCCAGAGCGACCAGCCAGTCATTCAACTCCTGGGTGGCAAAGGTATTCATGATGCCGTCTAATGTTATGATACCTGTGAGCTTGCCGGCATTATCGATCACAGGATAGCAGTAGGAATTTGTATCGGCGACCACCTTTATAAGCTCGTTCAGGGACAAACCGGCGGATATGGCCGGAACCTTATCGTCTAAAACATCCTCTACCTTATATGACCTTATCAGGTCTTCTTCTGTAATATTAAGCCCCACCTCTCCGGCCTTCTTCGTGCTAATTTTCACAAGCATGGGCCCGGCGAGCTGAAGAACAAATACACCGGCGATAATGACAGAGAGCATCGTGTCTTTGATTTCGCCCTCGAATCGGCTGGTTGCCATAAGCAGCAATGCAATGGCGATTGTACCCTGTTGATACAAACAAAATCCCAGATATTTTCTGATCGTCGGCACCGCTTTGGATCGTGCCGCCCCCCACCATGCCCCGCTGGTCTTTCCGACAACGCTGCCAATGACGTAAGCGGCCACAAGCAGTCCTACCTGCGGACCCATGCTCGAAATATTCAATCTGGCGCCCACAATGACAAAGAACAGAACATAAACTGGGGCGGCAAACCTGTGCACAAGAGCGAAACTCGATAGGACTCTCTTCGAGCCAAGGTTAGTTAGTGTTACTCCCAGAGCCATGGAGGAGATGATAACATCGAGTTTTCCGGTTATTGCAACACCTATAATCAGCAAAGCAAAACTAATGCTGAAAACCAGAACTCGCTCCGGCTCTTCGGTTCTGTTCAGTATCCGGTTGAGAAGAAATCCTGCGGCCACCCCAACCGCCAGCGAACCGACAATCTCATAGAATGATCTCAGTAACGCCGGGAGAAAGCCGGCCTCGCCATGCCCTATGACGACTCCTGCAACGCTCACGCAAATTGTATATAGCACCAGGGCAAGAGCATCGTCGAGTGCGACAATGGCAGTGAGCATTGACGTCAGCGGACCTCGTGTTTTGTATTCCCACAGCACGCTCATAGTCGAAGCCGGATCCGTTGCCGCACATATAGCGCCGAATACAACGGCAACAGCTAACGCCGTTTTCCAATCGGTAAAATACCACATTATCCCGAAGCTCATCGCCCCGACCAGCAGGCATGCCGCCAGGCCCTCGAACAACAGGATTGAAAAGACTTGCCCCCCGAATTTCACAAAGATATCCCGCTTGAGTTCGCCGCCGATAAGAGAGCCGATGATTCCCAGTGCGAACATGTTGAAAGGTTCGAGGTCTTGAATTGTCCGCTCTGAAATAACTCCGAACAGAGGCCCCAATATTATACCGATAGCGACATAGCCAACTATGCGCGGGATGTGAAGACGCTGGAATATCCTGGCGCCTACCGTACCACCAAAGATGGCGATGCCGATCAAGAGGATAATATTGAGTCCTTCACCTTCAGTCAGAGTTGTAGCAAGAACGTTAACCATCGTTAGTATTCGACAGCGCAAAGGCTCCTATCTGGCATCGACGGTTACGCCGGGCCACTTATCCGTTCGGAACGGACTCGCAGGCAGATCCTCCTGGTTATAGAGATTGCATACCGGATTGTCCGCCCATGCATAACGCACGGCAGCAGGCTCGGAAACTTTGTCGCTGCTGACAACAACCGTACCGCCTTCGATCTTCGCATCGGCCCAGACGAACTTGCGGTCCGCCCCGGCAATGGAAAAGCCTTTCAATTGTTCTTCGCCTTTGGCGACAAGACCACCGCCGGCGTGGTCGAAACTCAGAATGATGCTATTGCCGTCGAGCTTCATCGATTTGTAAATCGGCCCGGAGTAAACCAGCTTCTTTCCATACGTCCCGGCCAAAGGCCACAGAGCCAGGCGCTTACCGACATCCTGCTTATTCTTGGGATGAATGTCGTCGGCCTCACCGATATCGATAATAACCGCCATTCCCGTATTGGGCAGCGCCAACGTCATTGACTGGGCCTCGCGCAGCTCCGCCCAGGCACTTTCGTCCGGCTCCGGCTTGACTTTCATAAAATTGGCCAACTGTACGAAAAGGAAAGGAAATTCTCCCCGCCCCCAATCGTCGCGCCAGTTCTTAATCATCCCCGGAAAGAGCGTTCGATACTGATAGGCCCGGCCTGCGTTGGATTCGCCCTGATACCAGATCGCGCCCTGAATACCATACGGAATCAGTGGAGCAATCATCGCGTTATATAAACCCGCTGGCGAGTGAGGATGGCCCGGGCCGAACGGCGCTCTCGGTCTGCGAGGCGGATTTTCCCCTTCGGCCTTGGCCTTCTCAGTGGCCTGTTTCCACTCGGCTAATTTTTGCTCATGTTCTTTCTTTGCCTGCGGATACCTTGCGACGGCATCGTCGTATCGCTTCAGAATCGGCGCACAATCCGGATTCGCTTCGAGTACCTCTCGTTTCGTCCACGCCTCGGCGGGAGTTCCGCCCCAGGATGTATGAATCAAACCGACCGGCACATCAAGCTGTTTATGCAATTCTCTTCCGAAGAAGTACGCCACGGCGGAAAAACCCGGCGCCGTCTCAGGACTGCATTCGGTCCAATTACCCTCACAATCCGACTGCGGTTTCTCAGCTACCTTACGCTTGACCGAGAACAGCCGAATCTTTGGGTAACCGGCCTCGGCAATTTCCTGCTCGGCGTTGGCCGACCGATTCACCGCCATCTGCATATTCGATTGGCCCGAACAGACCCAGACCTCACCGACCAGAATATTCTTGATAGTTATCGTATTTTTGCCGGTTAACGTCATTTCATAAGGCCCGCCCACCTTAGGTGGATTCATCTTGAACGACCATTTGCCGTCCTTGTCCGCCGTGACAGCCCACATCATACTGTGCCAGCTCACGCCGACCATGACCTCTTCATCCGGATCGGCCCAGCCCCAAATAGAGACTTTTCCGCCCTGCTGCAAAACCATGTTATCACCGATGACCGCCGGAAGCTTAACATCGGCAAAGGCAGCGCCCGCCCCGGCAAGCAGCAAAATCGAGACTACTATTAGTAGGGTGGGCTTTAGCCCACCGATCAACTTGCTTCTCTTGTAATTCATACTTCAGCTCCTAATTATTCGTGCGGCGTTCTGCGTACCGAATGCTGCGTACTAACGCAGAACGCAGAACGATGAACGCAGAACGCAACGTAATTGCCGCCATTAAATCAACTTTGTCCTTAAAATGCAACTACTCATTGTTTTTGACAGGATAACAGGATAATCTTGTAAATCCCGTCTAAAAAAAGAAGTGATACTCCGCCGATCTCGTGGTGGTTTTTCAGCAAAATAATGCTCTTTTGGTTAACAAGCAGGCAGTTTTGGGGACCCGGACGAAATACGCCTACAATGACGTAATAATGTGTCCAGGCCTACCCTGAGGAATTCGAAGGGATAAACCTCGTTTAATGAGATCACACGGAACGCAGACGCCGTCATGAGCGCAGTCGAGGGAGCACAAAGAGTTCAACGAGAATTTTGAGATTTTATTTACGGCAGACTACATTGCTAACAAAAAGTGTTGTATACCACTAGTATAGGTATTATTATGTCAGCCATGTAGATGATAATGGTTGCGAATTATATGAATACTACTAAAAGACATTCTATTACTGATCTCAAGAAAGAAATTTCTTCTGAGGAAATAACAGCAAGTTTGATAAAACTGTTCACAGATAATAATAAAATAGATTATTCAAAAACACACGAGGCTTTTGAATGTGGTAGATATAGTCAATATTATAACAAAATTGCGTATAATACAATTGCTAGAACTTTTCCTAAATTGACGCTTAAAAAATTAGAGTCAATCTTCGAGAGTTTAATTGACACAAATAGAAGAAAGACTGAGGGTGCTGTTTATACACCTGATTACATAATTGATTATATCATTGATTATTCCATTTCAGAATACAAACAAGATTGTATCCCTATTATTTGTGACCCCGCTTGTGGTAGCGGAGGATTTCTGGTAAGGGGCATTGCTAAACTGAAGAAAAGTTATAACATTTCTGACATAGAAGCCGTGAACTATGTAAAAGGTATAGATGTAAATTCTCAATCTGTTTCTTGTGCTAAAGTTATTCTTGAATTATATCTTCTATCAAAAAATGAAACCCCACCTTCTTTTGACAACAATATTATATGCATGGACTCGCTGTTGACGCCAATAGATTTGCTATTTAACAAATTGAACATTATCAACGGAGTTGATATAATTGTCACCAACCCCCCATATGTGAAGTTGCAAAATATATCTAATGAATATAGGAAAAAGTTGATAGACGAGTATCCGCTGTACGCAAATGGCAGCTTTAGCCTCGCAATGTTGTTTTTAATTCGTGGACATGATTTATTATGTAAATCCGGCATTCTAGGCTACATAACACAAAACAATCTTTTCACTTCACTCTCATCAATGAACATAAGAGAATACCTTCAACAAAAAAAGTGCGTACATACAATTATAGACTTCCAGCACACTAAAATATTCGTTAATGCTTCTGCGTATACTTGTTTATTGTTTTTAACAAGAGAACAAAATAAAACGCTTAGATTTAAATGGGCCCCTAAACCCAAAGAGAATCTTTATGACAATTGCTTTAGTAAGATCAATTTCAATGCTCTAAACAGTAAGAAATGGAGGCTGGCCCCCAAAAAACACTTAGACAACATTAACAAAATAGAAAATATCGGCAACAAATTAGGTGACCTTGCTGATATTAAGGTTGGTTTTGCAACCTTAAAAGATGGCGTTTTTCTTCTTCAGAATGACAGTAAGATAGCACACGAAATAGAAGATGACATTGTAAAGCCTGCGATAAAAATTGCAGAACTTCATGATCAAGTTGACATCAAGCATAGTATTAGGAAAATAATATTTCCATATAAAAAAATGAACGGTTCGTTTACTCCAATAGCCGAGGATGTGTTTAGCGACAAGTACCCCATAGCGTATGATTATTT
>DAOVMB010000169.1 GCA_030630905.1 Sedimentisphaerales bacterium | reverse complement strand
GATGCTGACCAGCAACGCGAACCATCCCCATCCCTTCGGGATGAGCCTGCCACCCAGTCTACTCAAGCGTACCCATCCCAAAGGGAGAAGGCTGCCACCCGGCCGGCGGAGAAACAGGTCGATTTGAAAAAACAAAGCCAATTTACAGAAGTCCAAGTTGGCGCAAACACTTTTATGAAAGGAGATTACGACAATAAAGCGGTTTGTGGAGTCGAAGAAAACAAAGCCAATCAAAGCCAATTGCACGCTACCGAAAAGCCTAAAAGAGCGGGAAAAAGGGAAAAATCGCTCGCTGCGGCTACTTTATTAACCGGATGAAGCAAAGATTTGATTCAGACTTAGGCACAGCAATCGAGAAATCGTGCCGCGGGCTTCTCGTCGATACAGGTTCTTGTAACGACAAGTCGGTGTGTATAGGTGGAGGTGCCGATATTGCTGGTTTTGGGGTGTTGCAGATTTGCGCTGCAGATCTGGCGCAGTCGATCATCGCCAGCGTCAAGTGGAACGGATTTTATAATTTTACAGGAAATTTTCTTTCTCATCTCATCACCCCAACGATAACTATTGTAGCAAAATCGCGAGTTGAAATCAAGGGAAATCTCGCCGGACTGAGCGGCAGACGGGATTAGTATTTTGCTTTGGGCGATAATATTTGAGATGGAACGATTTTATAGGACAACAGACGAATTCATTATGGAAAACTATCGAATCTATGGTATAGAATGTTTTGCGTAATTTCGGTAAGGAATATGTTGATGCAGATTATTGCCAAGTGCCCGGAATGTTGTCGAACCTGGCAGTTCGATAGCAGTGCTGCCGACCGGAGAATTCGATGCCGGAAGTGCGGCAGACTTTTCAAGGTACCAAAACCGGATGAAGTGCCGAAGGCGGCCGAAGTGATAGAGCGGGCGAAGGGCACTATTTACGTGGACGAAGCCGGCAAGACCTACGGCTGAGGAACCGGTTTGGGGCCGAGAGAACTCCTGGGTTGTTCGATGCCAAGGGCGGTCTCGATCCTCGCGATTCTTGCCGAGAATTCCGCCAATCGGCCATCGATGGAATCCAGCGTTGTGATAACATATTTGAGGTCCGTGCCGACCATGGATTGATTCTGTTCTGTCAGGTCCATATAGCGTTCCATCAAACGCTCGTAGGCATCCATGACGCGGGCGAGATCGGTTTTGTATTCGGGTATGGTGAGGTGGGGCTGGATCTCGTAAGTTTTCTGGTCGCCATGAAGTGTAGCCGATAGCCAGACCACCATGGAGCAGGCAATAATGACCACGATGACGGTTAATATGTTTCTGTTCGTTTTCATATAATTATCTCCAATTGACTATGTTACGTTTATCGGCAGAAAAAAGGTGGAGTATCAAAGGTAGAAGAAAAACTTCCTTACTCAAACTAACCGATTCGCGCTGTCATCCCTGCGAAAGCAGGGATCCAGGGGCGTTACGGATTTAGTGGATTCCCGCTTTCGCGGGAATGACAAATTGGGTTATGTGTTTTCATTGAACAACTTACCATATCATTCGTCTTAAATACGGTCAGTTTGAGTTTCTTAGATGACGGCATGAAATTCACAATCGGGCAAGTTTGGCGGATTAAATATGGTTCCGATAAATTGCCATAGAAAAGCGTGCTTTGAGAGTTGTTTAGCAGAATCTGCTCTACAGGTCCAATGTTGCGACGATTTCTTTCAAGGACAGCTCCGCGTAGCAGATAACGGTATCGGCCGCTCCGTAATATATTCTGACGTTGTCATCCTCGCACAGCAGCCCGCAACTGAAGACGACGTTTCCAAAGAAGCCCTCACATTCGTAGCCGGCCTGTGGTTCGAGAATTGGCTTGTTTGTCCTTGCGATGATCTTCCACGGCTCCCGGCCGTCCAGCAGGACCGCCCCGAGACAGTAGCGATTATTTCGGTCAACTCCGTGGTATATTTCGAGCCAGCCCCGGTCGGTTTTGAAAGGCACGGCACCGGCGCCGATCTTTGTTTCGTCCCAATGACCCGGGTGAGGCCCCATCAGGCAGCGATGATTTCCCCAGCAGTGAAGGTCGGGCGATTCGGAGATCCAGATTTCCTGCTTCTTGAAGAGGGGGGAGACGGGCCTGTGCAGGGCGTAAAATTTGCCATCGACTTTGCCGGGAAAAAGCACGGCGTCCTTATTTTCCGGGCAGAAGATGACGCCGTGATGCTGGAAAGAGATGAAATCCTTCGTGGATATCAGGCAGGTTGTCACTCCGAGAGGAGAGACCGCGACATAACTGATATAGTATACGCCGTCGATCAGGCTGATCCGGGGATCTTCGAGGCCGAATGTTTCATAATCATTCGCCGGGGAAATCGTGGGGACATCGTCAATCTCGAAGTTAATGCCGTCTTTGCTGCGGGCCAGCCTCAGATGCGAAATAGAAGTCAGGTAAGTTTCTGTTGGTGTTATTATCAGTCTGGGATCCGAAAAATCGTTTTCCGGATTGTCTTTAGAAAATTCTATAATGACAGGCCGCTTTTCAGCGACATCGTAAACGGCGGCTAATACGACATCCGGATTCGTGTTAATCGGCCTTTCCGCAACTCGAAGAAGTAGAATGATCTTGTCTTCGAAGCGAGTGACGCCGGCATTAAAAACGCCTATGACTTCAAAGTCGTCACCGGAAGGTTTCACATCTTCCGGCCCAATTACAGGATTATGCGGTGAACGGAAAACATTCATATTACAGTTCCTTAAATATTCGAACCGAAAGTCATAAAATTAGACGCCGATATAGCAAAAATTATCCAACAAGAATAGCGGTTCGCGCTGTTAGATGCAAGTCCTTCCGGCATAAAACATATAACTCGGCTAATAGTGAACCTTGCAGTGACGACTCTATTTATGTTACAATAAACATGACTTATTTAGGCGATTTTGCTTTTTGTAGGGCTAAAAGTTAAAACCGTACTAATTGTTCTAAAATTTAGGAGGCAGGATACAGGCAATGATCAAACGTATGAGAATCCCGTTACTAATCCCTATATTGGCTGTATCTATTATCTGCTTTGCCGAACAGAGCAATCAGGCAGGTGTCCCGCTGGCGATTAACGAGCTGATGGCATCCAACA
Source organism: Sedimentisphaerales bacterium (assembly GCA_030630905.1). Lineage (GTDB taxonomy): Bacteria > Planctomycetota > Phycisphaerae > Sedimentisphaerales > Anaerobacaceae > JAFGPJ01. Next base: position 3,062 of record DAOVMB010000169.1, on the reverse strand, counting down.
GCAGTGTTATCCCGGACCCACAGGGCCAGTACGATGACTGGATCGAAATCCACAATTACGGCGACGATGCGATTGATATCGGCGGCAAGTATCTGACGGACGATCTGTCCGATACGACCAAGTGGCGGATACCAGTAGGTAATCCTGCTGCTACCACGATTCCTTCCGGCGGTTTTCTGTTGATATGGGCCGACAACGATACAACCGACGCCGGGCTGCACGCGAGTTTCAAACTCGACGCCGGCGGCGAAGAAATCGGCCTTTTCGACAGTGACGGCATTACTTTGATTGATAGTATCGCTTTTGGCGACCAGACAACCGATATCTCCTATGGACGCTATCCCGATGCCGATGATAATCAGCGTTTCTTCAGCGTTCCCAGCCCGGGAGCCCAAAATATTAGTGCGTATTTAGACGAGGTTGCCGAGACTAAATTCAGCCATAATCGTGGTTTTTACGTAATGCCTTTCTCTGTAACCATCGCCACTGAAACCGAGAATGCTGTAATATATTATACTCTTGATGGTTCCGAGCCATATTATGCTACTGCACGTGGACTCTCTGGTGGTACGGTTTATACCGGCCCTATTGCTATCAATAAGACCACATATTTACGAGCGAAGGCGGTCAAGCCGGGCTGGATGCCAAGCGAAATCAATACTCAGACGTTTATTTTTCTTGATGATGTCCTCCAGCAGCCGCGTAATCCTTCAGGATTTCCCTCGAGTTGGGGCGGAACTTCCGCTGACTATCAGATGGATCCGGATATTGTTCAGGATCCGCGTTATAACGGTATGATGAAAGATGCTCTTGTGTCGATTCCCACGATGTCACTCGTAATGGCAAAGGATGACTTGTTCGATTCGAGCAAGGGCATATACACAAATCCGACGAACAGAGGTGTTTCGTGGGAAAGGCCGGGTTCTATTGAGCTGATCTATCCCGACGGCGAGCAGGGATTCCAAATCAACTGTGGAGTTCGTATTCAGGGCGGGTGGTTTCGAGCTCTTAGCCGGGCCAGGAAGAATTCCTTCCGTCTTTTTTTCAAAGGAATCTATGGTCCGACCAAGCTGAGATATCCACTATTCGGGGATGATGCGGTCGATGAGTTTGATACGATCGTACTCCGTGGCGGCGCTAATGACGGATACACATGGAACGCGGCAAGGTTCACCGAGCAGTATACGCGCGATGAGTTTGGGCGAGGTTTGCAGGTAGCAACGGGAAATGCGGGTTCTCATGGGACATTTGTTCATCTCTATATAAATGGCCTGTATTGGGGCCTTTACAATCCGTGTGAGCGGCCGGACCATTCCTTCTCGGCCAGCTACTACGGAGGCGAAAAAGAAAATTGGGACGCAATACATTCCGGACACGAACGTTTTGAGGTTATCAACGGAGATTCTTCGACATGGAACCAGATGCTTTCACTATGTCGGCAGGCCGCGCACTCCGATGAGGCGTACAAGGAGCTTCAAGGCTGCGATCCTGATGGTACCCCGAACCCCGCTATTCCGGATCTGCTCGATGTTACGAACTATATTGACTACCTTATAGTCAACCTCTGGGGAGGTAACTGGGATTGGCCCTGGAAAAACTGGTACGCTGCCCGGGAGCGGTCGGATAACAGTACCGGCTTTAAGTTTTATTGCTGGGATTATGAGAACACCATGGGCAACAATCTGGGCCGCTCACCACTCAACAAGAACGCCCTGAACAATAATTTCTCCTCGGCGGGGGCGCCGCATCAATCCCTTAAGCAGAATGCCGAGTATGAGATGCTTTTTGCGGATCGTGTGCATCGCTTCTTCTTCAATGATGCAATTTTAACTTCACAGTCTTTGATCGACCGTTATACGGCCATGGCGAATGAAATCGAGATGGCCATTGTGACCGAGTCTGCGCGCTGGGGAGACCAACATCACTCTACCCCGTTGACACTTGAGGACTGGTACGACCAAGGCTCGAACTTCAACGACGGACGTGCCGGACGGGGCTGGATTCTGAACTACTACCTTCCTCAACGGTCTGATATTGTCGTACAGCAGTTCCGTAACGCAGGTCTTTATCCTAATGTCGATGCGCCCGTCTTTGGTATCAACGGGGCCTACCAACACGGAGGATTAATCTCCGAAGACGATACACTCTCGATGTACGCCCCGGCCGGCACGATATGGTACACGCTTGATGGTTCCGACCCCCGCTCGCCGGGCGCATCGCAGCAACAGACGACTGTACTGGTATCTGAGAGTGCCGACAAACGGGTGCTCGTCCCAACCGGTCCGATCAGCGAAAACTGGAAAGGCGGCGGTGCTTTCGACGATTCGGCATGGTCCTCCTGCTCCGGCTCACCAGGCGGCGTCGGATACGAGAGGACCTCGGGATACCAGGACTTCATCTCTCTTGATGTTTTAGAACAGATGTATGCCAAAAACGCCACGTGTTATATACGCATACCTTTCATCGCCAAGTGTACGGGCGGTTCGCGAACCGCCCCTACTTCTTTGACACTGAACGTCAGGTACGATGACGGTTTTGTCGCTTACATTAACGGCGTCGAAGTGGCCAGACGCAATTTCGACGGCACGCCAGCCTGGAACTCCAGCGCCAGTTCAAGCCATTCCGACTCGGCAGCCGTCATGTTAGAGAGTATTGACATTTCTGCTTTTCTCGACAATTTACAGCAGGGTGACAACTTATTGGCCATCCACGGCATGAACAGCTCCAGCACAAGCTCCGACTTGCTTATCTCGGCCGAGTTACTCGCAACAGAAGGTGGTTCCGACGATAGCAACCTGGATGGCGCCTTGGAATATACCGGCCCGATTACGCTGCCCCACAGTGTTCAGGTCAAGGCAAGGGTACTGAGCGGCAGCACATGGAGCGCTCTGAATGAAGCGGTCTTTGCCATAGGGCCAGTAGCGGAGAATCTGCGCATTACTGAGATAATGTATAACCCGCCGGACCCGAACGAGGAGTTCATTGAGCTAAAGAACATCGGCTCCGAAAGCATCAACCTGAACCTGGTTAGCTTCACGAACGGTATCGATTTTACCTTCCCG
>DAOVMB010000352.1 GCA_030630905.1 Sedimentisphaerales bacterium | reverse complement strand
TTGCCGATACGCTGGCGCGTATTATCGTTGCTCCCGCACAGTTGCCGGTCGGTGTAGTGACAGCCATTGTCGGCGGGCCTTTCTTCCTGATTTTATTGGTCAAATACAGTAGAAAAGTAAGCTGGTTGAAATGAGCGGCATTATCGAAGTTGATAATTTGAGTTTCGGCTATACCTCAGAGGCCACAATTCTGAAAGATATGAGCTTTAATGTCAAGCCGGGGACATTTGTGGCGATAGCCGGCCCGAACGGGGCCGGCAAGAGCACGCTGCTTAACCTGATGTGTCGAGCCCTGACGCCGAACTCGGGTACGATCATGGTTGACGCAGCGGCGATAGAATCATATAGCATCCGGGCACTTGCTGCAAAAGTGGCGGTTGTCAGACAGGAGCTTGTGCCGGTCTTTGGCTTTTCGGTCATGGAAACGGTTTTGATGGCAAGGACGCCTTATTATGGCTCAACAGGATTCGAGAGCCGGGCCGACAGGGAAATTGCGAATGATGCACTTAAGGCAACGGATACGGCTCGGTTTGCCTGCCGCCCGCTAACAAGTCTGAGCAGCGGCGAGCGGCAACGTGTTTTTATCGCGAAGGCGCTTGCTCAAAACAGCCTGATTATGCTTTTAGACGAGCCGACGAACTTCCTGGATCTGAAACATCAGGTTGGCATATACGACTTGCTCAAAACCGCACAAGTTGAAAAAGGTAAAACAATCGTTGCCGTAACACACGATATTAACCTGGCGACTCAATATTGTGACGAAATTCTGCTTCTCGGCGCCGACAGCAGTTACCATATAGGCAAGACAAAAGCTGTTTTGTCTCCGGACAAAATCAAAGAGGTTTTTGACGTTAATGTCTTTGCGGGCAAGGTTGGACAGGAAAAGTTTTTTATTCCTTTGGGTAAATTGGCTAAAAACAGCAGAAAAACCAATAACGAGCCAGGAAATACCTGATTGTAAATACTTATTACACACAACTTTAAGTCTATTCAATGATTTAGCTTGAATAATCTCCTTACGTTGTCTATACTTTTCGGACTTGAATTGGGCTATTCGATGAACAAACAATGTGTGTATTATACTCTAAGATATTATAATGATTATTCGTGTAGATGTCTCAAGTAGTACAGCAGAAGAAAGGTGGACAAAGAAGTGGTACAAAAACGTAACAAGACATCCAGGGAGCAAGTAAGCTCAACCAGGAGAAAGAAACGCGGTCTGGTAAACGCTGATGCTAAGCATTTCAAAGAACTGCTTCTGGAAAAGCGCAGGGAAATCCTGAGAAATGTAACCGAGTTTGAAGATGAAGCTCTAAAGAAATCCCGTTTGGATGCAACCGGGGATTTGTCAAGTATGCCGATCCACATGGCTGACCTCGGAACGGATAACTACGAACAGGAATTTGCCTTGGGGTTATTGGATAGTGAAAGGAAGTTGCTTAGAGAAATTGACAATGCGTTGGGGCGTCTTGAGAAAAAAACTTATGGTATCTGCGAAGGGACCGGTAAGCCAATATCCAAGGCTCGACTTGAAGCACAGCCTTGGGCCAGGTACTGCGTTGAACACGCCCGTATGCTGGAACAGGGACTTGTAGTAGAACAAGAAGAATAAATTTTAGTATGAAACACAGATGTCCGATCTGTCACAAGATCGTTAAAACATCATCTAAAGAAAAAACTGAAGAAGCAAAATTCCTTCCCTTTTGCTCCCGGCGGTGTAAGTTTATAGACTTGGGTGCATGGCTGGATGCCGACTATAAAATAGTGTCCAGTCCTGAGTCACAGGAATCCGGCGGGGCATCCGATATCTCACACACCTCTTCCGACAAGCAGTAAACAACAGCTTTCGGCAACAAAATCTTATAAAAGTTGTTGAAATCGACCGATAATACATTATATATATTTTCGTTCGCTTTATATTTATCCAACGGCAATTGTAGCCTTCTTGAAAGGAAGCAAAATGGTTAGCGGCAAAGAATCCTCTCAATTATTTAATGATCTTATCTTTCCAAAATTATTCCAGACTTTCCGTATGTCTATCCAACCGACGAAATTGATAATTACTATTGTTGCACTTGCCGTTATATGTCTGGCTGGTTGGATTATGGATTTTAGTAAAACCGTTGTTGTTGAGCGCGATAACGAAGGCAGAATTGTGGAGACAGAGTTAAAGATTTATATGACTGACTCCGACCGCAACGAGGTGCTGTCAGAAATCGAAAAACTCAGGCAAAACGGCCAGCGCAGTGGTGTATTTTCCACAATGTGGCATTTCGCCGCTAAAAAGTTCCATGGTGCGGTAGATTCGGTATTTGCAATAGATGTGCCGGGTGTTGTGCAAAATATTGCCGATTATTTCAAGGCAGTCGGATGGGCTATCAGGTGCCACATGGTTTATTGCATCATCTTTTTCATAATAATGCTTGCCGTGATTTCCATCTCCGGAGGTGCTGTCTGCCGAATTGCAGTTCTGCAATTTGCCCGGGGAGAAAAACCGGGTTTGACCGAAGCGTTGCGATTCAGCACAAAGAGATTCATAAATTTTTTCACGGCACCGTTAGCGCCGATTGGCATAATTATTTTCATAGGGCTTTTCATATTTCTTTTGGGATTGGCAGGTAACATTCCGCGGGCAGGAGAGTTAATAGTAGGTCTCGGTATGCCGCTGGCCTTATTTGCAGGTGTATTGATAGCGGTCATTGTGATAGGCGCTGTTGCCGGGTTAAACTTGATGTTCCCTGCTGTGGCGTATGACGGTTCCGACTGCTTTGATGCTATAAGTCGCTCCTTTAGTTATGTGTATGCCAAGCCATGGCGGATGGTTGCTTACACTGTCATAGCTGCGGTTTATGGTTCAATTTGTTATACATTCGTTCGACTTTTCGCCTTTTTGTCGCTCTGGATTACTCGCTGGTTATTGCAGCTTGGTCTCTGGGTCGATAACGGCAGTAAAGAGGTCAATAAACTTGTAGCAATCTGGCCGAAGCCCGAATTTAGGTATTTGCTTGGCTCTTCAAGTCCGGCAACGACTAACTGGACGGAATCAATAGCAGCTTTTTTGTTATACCTATTCTTGCTTGTTGTTGTCGGGTTGGTGGTTTCTTTCATAATCAGTTTTTATTTTTCTGCTAATACTATAATCTATTCGCTTATGCGTAAAACGGTCGACAATACTGCTTTTGAGGATATTTATATGCAATTCGACGAAGCAGAAGTCGAGTCGACTGCCAGCGAACTGCTGCCGCAGGAAGAACCGCCGTCATCGGAGTCTGAATCGAAGCAGGATGAATCATCTTCGGAGCAGTAACGAAGCGAGCTTTTTACGCGAATGACGGAGTATGCCGGACTGAAGGAAACTGTAGTGCCGAGAGAATATGTCTGAGACAAACACGAACATAAAGCCAAACAACAAAGATCAAAAAGTGCCGGAATTTTCAACTCCCTTCCCCGCCTTACTGCTTCGTGTCCGCAGGCCCATGATTGTACTTGCCCACATAATTGCTTTCGCTGCTTCTTTGATTCTTTCTTTTCTGGTAGTACAGAATATGCAGTTCAGGGCGGAATGGCTTAAGCTGTATCCCGCTTTGCTGATGCTTTTTCTTATCATAAAGTTGCCGGTATTCGGTATCTTCAAGCAATATCGCGGCTGGTGGCGCTATGTCGGGATTTCCGATCTTCTTGGGATATTCGGAGCGTCACTTGTCAGCACTTTTATTATCGTGGTTTTATGGTTTGCAATCGGCAACATCCCTGCCGTTCGTATAAGTTTACCATCGGGTCTGGAGAGACCTGCCGAAGGTGTATGTATCGCCGATATGTTTGCCACAGTTTTTATGCTTGGCGGATTAAGGATTATTATACGGCTGTATTTTGAGGAGTTTCGCACCGCCGAAGCTGGTCGATTGAAGCGATTTTTAATAGTTGGTGCAGGCAACGCTGGCGAGGCGCTGCTGCGAGAAATTCTCCGCATGCCGACTCAATATAGTGTTATCGGCCTGATTGACGATGA
>DAOVMB010000287.1 GCA_030630905.1 Sedimentisphaerales bacterium | reverse complement strand
CCATACTTAATTCCAGCCGTCCTCTGCGTCCCAAAGCTCCGCAGTAATTCAGCCCAGCCGCTGTCCTCTATCAAAACCTGTCATTATCAAGCACAACTCATCGAAAAATGTACCCCCTATGGGGCAGGCGTACCCCCTTTAATTCCCCGGGTTAGTAGCGGAATCCGAGCAGGTTCCAGTAATTTAACTGCCACAGGACGACTATGCACGTCAACGTAATGACGGTGTAGCAAATCCGTCCGCAAGTACGGCCCTTTCGTGACCTCCAGATGATCACTGTATACACAATCTCTCCCAGAGTTAGCACTGCCGCCAGAACCGGAAGCACCAGCAGCACCTTCAGCCCCAAGGGTATGCCGTAGACAATCTCAGTGGGATTCTTCATGACAAAGGAAAGGCCGACGGCAAAGACCACGAACAAAAGGCATGCGCTCCAGGCTGATATGCAAGCCACCAACGGTACGCGCGATTTAGGATCGAGCCTTACGCCGTACCGTCGCCTGACGAGTGCGGCTGCTGGCAGAAACACGACTGTGGCGAGGAACAGGATGGTCGCGACAATCGCGAATCCACGATGGACAGCAGGCATCTCCGTCAACCCGACACGCTCAAACGCGATGATCGGCAGGTCCCCCAGGAACATGTGCGTGATGCGCCTTTTCTCATCTTCGCGAAAGGCCAACGTCCGCAGGCCGTCCTCCTGGCGGAAGGTCAGGGGAGCCGTTTCAATCCAGCGGGTGGTCTCCCTGCCGGTGATGGTCTTTAACGCCCCTTCCTCTGTAAGGATTACCCTGACCGGTCCGAACACCGCCGCAAGTTTTGCCAATCTCCGGTGCGCGTATCGATTGGCGCGGTAACTGCCCACAAAACGACGCAACTGATTCTTGGCATTTTCGGTTGGTGTAAGCGTCTGAATCTCGCCGGCCGGATAGTAGCGGTCCATGAATGCCTCGTACACCTTGCCAACGGCCATCTCTCCGCCCGGGCTGTTATACGAGACGAACAGTCCAACCCCGTGCTCGGGCAACAGGGCCATCGTCGAATTGAACATGAACGTACTTCCACCGTGGCCGATCACCCACTGACCGTTCATGCTCATGTCGATGAAGCCGTGCGACATGGGATTGACGTCCGGCGTATGGCAAAACAAGGCCCCGTGCATCTGTCGTACGGTAGCGGAATCGAGGATGCTTGTGTCGCCAAACTGTCCCTGTTGTAGATGAGCGATCATGAAGTTAGCCAAATCTGTGGCCGTCGTACCGGCCGCGCCGACAGGAGCTAGAGGTACGTATTCGAAATCTCCCTCGTGGAATTCACCGCCGCCGTACGAGTAGCCCTTCGAGGCGGCCGCCGCTAACGGTTCCGGAACGGGCTGCCGAAACGTGGTTTGCTCCATCCCCAGCGGTGCTAATATGTTTTGTTCCACATATTCATCCCAGGTCAGCCCGGACGTTTGTTCGACAACATATGCCGCGATTCCGGTCCCGTGATTAGAATAGGAGGCGACGTCACCAGGTGGACGCACGCGCGCCGGAAGCTCTTGTGCGAGAATTTCACCCAGCGGTAAGAGACGCTCCTTGTCCCGTGCAAACAAGCCGATTACATGATCCTCGAAACCGGCGGTATGGGTCATAAGGTGAGCTAATGTCACTGGCTTATCGTATGTATCCGGGATCTTGAGGTCGGTTAGATATGTGTTGATGTCGGCGCTAAGATCGAGCTTTCCCTGTTCCACCAACTGCATGATGGCCGTCCAGACAAACAGCTTTGAGATCGACCCGATGCGGAAGATCGTCTCGTCGGCTATCACACGTTTCTTTTCATCAATATCAGCATACCCGTATCCTTTGGCGAAAAAGAGGTCACCATCCTTCACCACCGAGACCGTGGCTCCCGCGATGTCGTACGCCTCAAGCTGCGCCCCAATGAGTCCATCCATGAATGCTTCCAGTTCAGCGGGATCGGTTGGCCCGAGTGCAGACTCTTGTGCAAACACAACTGACGTACAAATCGCAACAACCAGCAAGAATCCCTTTGTCCGTCTCACCACTTGTTTTTTCAGCTTCATGCCGCTTCGCTCATTCATTTTGTTTCTCCTAATCTCGCATTCTACCATTGCACCGGCGATTCCTGTAGTTTAATAGGGACGTTTACGTATTTATGTTACCTTATTCAGTTCTTTTACTTTTGTTTATTTACAGCTTCAGCCTGCTTTTTCTTCTTTGCACCTTGGGCCTAATTTTGTTTTTCGGCCGACCTAATGCTCATGAACGAAGACTAAAAATAGTAAACGGCCTTAATTTTTCCCCCACAACAGATAATATATATACCAGAATCAGGAGACTTTTTCAACAGCCCCGCTGTCCTTAGTTTTTTGCAGTTCCTATGCCGTTAGTATATATCCATTCATGACTAAAACCATCCAAACACCATAACAAAGAAACACCCAGCCTGCTGACACGGCATGATGTTTCCAAGTGGCAAGCCCTTTTCGGTAATCCAAAATTGCCAGTACAACCTGAACGAGGGCGACGAGCCATGCCCATACGAAAGATAAAAATAGGAGTAAAAATCCAGCAGCAAGCTTTCCAGACACTTCACCGGCCACAGTTGGCAAGAAGAAAGGAGAAAAATACGCGATGGTGCCTAAAGTCATGATTATCGGATTCCAGTAGTATTTTAAGAAGCTTTTCATCAGTTATTCGTTGCGAACTATGCATATATTGTTTCTGTATAAGACGCTATGTCTGTCTGGGTTTCCATATAACATCCCAGGCCTCTCGGCATAAAGCAAGAAAGCACAAACTACGACGTTGCCGCTTCAGAGCTATCATATCCGCTATGGTTAATTATTGATGCTGTCTCCCGATAGAGCAAGGAAAAAGGCTTTGTCATTGACTATTTTCTATTGACTATTGACTATTGTAATTGATTATCCCCGGCACGCAATACGCACAACGCAGCACGCACTACGAATAAAGGACGCCGTATCACGGAGATTTATTTGGAATTTATTAGACTTTTTGTATAATGGTTCGTATAATATAGAACAAATAGAATACAGAATACAGGAGAAAGAATACAGGATACGGGAGATTTTGTCATTGATTATTTATTATTTACTATTGATTATTGCTCTGTGGTTCAAACAACAGTGTTAATCGGTGTAAATCCGTGTCTAATAGAAAGCGATTTGAAAAAACAAAGCCAATTTGCTCCGACACGAATTGGCACAACGTCTTATTTGAAAGGAATATATGGCAATAAACCGGTCTGCGGAGGCGAAGAAAACAAAGCCAATCAAAGCCAATTTCAAAAGCCTGCCCCCCTGACCGAAAGGATTTGCAAGAAAAAAACCCGACCACAACATAAGGTCGGGCTTGTTAAGATCATATTACCTATTTTAACACTACGCTTAGAGACAGCGTTTGAGTAAAGCGAAAGAATGACAAAAGAAACCGCTCACATTATAACCTTAAAGTCGGTCGGCAGTTCGTTCCGCTTGTCGGTCCAGCTTATTATCCCTCGGCCAACCGTTTCTTCCTGATCTCTTCTGTTTCGCTCTGGCCGCATTCGGGGCAGCGGTCGAAGTGGTCGTTAGGAACGCTATCCCTGAAGAATACCGCGCCGCAAGCCGGATTTGCACATTTCACAGCCCGGTAAACACTGTCTTTGCCGCACTTTTCGCAAGTCAGCGGCGGCGAAGTCCGCGCCATAGGATTGAAACGCTCTTTCATGGCTTTGAAGTACGCCTTTTCGCTCATCTCGTACTCTGCATTGCAGTCCTTATTGCTGCATTTGACCCAGGTCATCTTATCGTCAGGAATGGCGTCGATGCCGCCTCCCCCGCCGCCACGCCTGGCAAAGGTAATCAGGCCGGCTACAATTATGCACACAACGATAACACCGATCATAATCGGTTTTTTCTTGCTGTCTTCCATACCGAAGTCTCCAAATTACTCAACAATAATATGGTTATCAATTCACACTAATAAACTATTACTTGCCGTATTATTTGTCAAACGGTTATTTATATATAATTTACCGGTTTGTTATTCACTTGCCGCTTTATCGGCGCCGGGCGATGCCATTTGTAAAATCCTGCCTGGCTCCTCCGGAAAACCGGTACGGGCCGAAAGATATGCCGATTCAATGACGGCCATATCTTTAAGATTTTCTCTGCCGCTGCTGCAAAGCTTATTCTTATCCGGCGACAATATGCTTGAGGCGAAACTCTTGAGCAACTCCGTCATACAGACAAGCTCGTCATCGTCGTATTTCAATTTCTTAATCGCCCGGCCGAGACCATCGCTCACAGTCAGTTGTGTGTCACTAACTGTCAGTATCTTGTCCTTTGCGTACAGTTTCAGGAATTCCTCTTTAGGCCCGGTTCCCGCTCGCCGCGAAGCGATAAAATTGCCGATGAAAGTATCGCTGAATTTCATCGTGACAATCGCCGTATCTTCCGTTAGATATAATCGCTGCTGCTTATCCTGGGCCTGGTT
>DAOVMB010000097.1 GCA_030630905.1 Sedimentisphaerales bacterium | reverse complement strand
TTCCCTGCATGTGCTGTCCTGCGCGCACAAAGCAGCCATTTCGTTGAGCAATTCCCCCCTTAGGGTTCCGCCGGTGTTGTCCTTTTGCTTGTTATATCTTTCCGATAGCAAGCCAAGGTATCTGTCAACCTCTTTCGGCTCCAATCCATCACGGTTGAGCAGTTTTTTTATGACTTCCGCACCGTTCCGGGCCTTTTCCGCATTCTCCTCAAAAAGAAATTTCGCAGCCCATCCCAGGGTTTGCTTGCGTATCTCTTTCATCTCAGGAGAGATTGTGGCCGTAGGATTAGACAAAATAGCGTTGGAACACGCTCCACCGAGCGCAACTAACAGCTTTGTTTTGACCTGATCGTCCTGTTCGGCTCCGAGCTGAGCCAGCAGGGCCGAAGCTGAATTCAACTTCGGCATCAAAGCCAGCAGTTCGGCCGTTATCAGCCGGACATCCCGGTCGTCGTCGGAAATCAGCTTGATTAAAACGGGACCAAGTTTTTCGGGCAGCTTCGAACCCGGTGCGACCCGCCACTTATAAGCCTTATCCAAGGCCCATAATCTCACAACCGTTTCCGTATCGACTAAATACGCGGCTAAGAATTCCCCTTTGGTCGCGTCTTCGCTTATGCCTTCATACCTCTTGTCTAATTCCGATTTATAGCGCCGTTGCCACAAGTCCAACGCAGCTCTCTCCTTGCGCATCTGAGTATCCTGGCGAATCAACTGATTCCGCAGAAACGCCACCTGACCTTGCTGTTGAATCGCAGCTATATTATGTTTGCGAGTCTGGGAATCTTCCCCTACCGGTATGCCCAGAGAATGCAAGGCATTTTCCGCTTCAGCGGATACTTGTTCCTCCGGGTCATCAACCAGTTCGATGAGTCTAATAGTCGCCTTCATATCCAGTCGAAGTTTCAATGCGTGTATGGCATTTATCTTCGTTTTCGCCGGTTTTTTGGGGTCTGTAAATATCTTATCGAGCGATTCCCTTATTTTCTCGTACTCGAAAATCAGGGTCGCCTCTGCAGCCAACTGGGCTTCGTTATCGATCTTAGTATCAAAAACGCCGAGTAGTGGCTCGATGAAATCCTGATCATTCTTAACAGCCTTCTTCGATACCCTTGCCTGAATCAACGCTTTACAGACTGCCGTGCGTGCCGGACTGTTTTCGCTCTGTATTAGTGCGTCAAGCAATATCTCCCTGGCTTTAGGATCGCCGTGAAATAACATCACAGTTGCAGCGTCTACAGATCCCTTGAGCAAGGCGTCCTTATTCACTTTCAACTGGGGATCGAGTTCCGCGTTTGCCGGCGTGCTTTGAGCGGGTACAGGCGGCTTTTCCTGGCCGATACTGGCCTGCTGGCACCCTATCGCCAACATCAAAATAACCAGATATAACCGCTTTGCCCTCATTCAGATGGCCTTCATGAAATTGCCGATTGCCGAACTCCGATTGTCGATTTTCAAATCGCAAATCGAAAACCTCAAATTGAGAATCTGTCCGTTAGTTCCGGTATAATAATACTGAAATCATTTTAAGTCAACCAATTTTATTATCAGTAATAAGAAAATAGAGAATTTACCTATGGCCTTGGGTGGAAATTTCTATGAATCTCTCTAAGCCTTTTCTGATCAACGTGTGTATAAATCTGCGTCGTCGCGATATCCACGTGTCCGAGCATCTCCTGGACGCTTCGCAGATCCGCTCCTCCTGTCAGAAGATGCGTTGCGAAGCAGTGCCTTAGTGTATGCGCGGTCAGATTTCTGGGCATACCTGCCCGCATCGCGTATTTCTTTACCAATCTCCATACTTCAATACGACCCATAGGCCGGCCTGTTCGGGAAAGCAGCAGGAAATTGTCACTAAAAGGTTTGGCCAGCCCCGGCCGGAGCTTCGCCAGGTACTCAACTGTTGCTTCGATGGCAACTTTGCCGACCGGGACAACACGCTCCCTGTTGCCTTTGCCGAGGCATCGCAGGTAGCCGATATCAAGATTTAGGTCAGGAATCCTCAGGCCTGCAAGCTCACTGGCCCGTATTCCGGTTGCATATAGCAATTCAAGCATCGCCTTGTCGCGGAGATAGAACGGCTCATCGGGACTGGGAGCATTCATCAGATCTACAACCTGCTGCTTGCTGCAAATGCAGGGCAATCTCTGCCAGATTTTCGGGCTTTCGAGGATTGCCGTAAAGTCATCTTCGACAAGACCCATAAGCTTGGCGTATCGCAGGAACATCCTGATAGCCACAAGCGCCCGCTTAATCGAACTTTCGCCTTTTTGGCCCTGAGTAATGATTCGAAGATAGTCCTGAATTATTGTCGGCTTGATTTGCGGCAGGTGCTTGATATTGCTGGACTTACAGTGTTCCAGAAAGCTCTTAAGGTCCCGGCCGTAGGCCAGAACGGTATTCTCGGACAGACCGGCCTCGACAGTCAGATAATTAAGAAAATTTTTGACCTCCTGCCCCAGGGGTAAAGCCAGCAATTTTTCACCAACAGATTGTCTCTGCGTCGAAGGCATTTCTAATTACTCATAATTCTTAAACCCATGACAAGAGGCACGAACGATAACTTCCTGTTCGCCAAACGCACTCGGCGATACTAATATCATCGGCATTAGAACAGGCTATCCTTAGTGATTCCAATCACTTTTACCTTAGCCCAGCGTCCTTTCCCTACAATCCAGTATCAACATTCGGTATTACCCCGGCCCTCCGGTGAGACCCGATACTATCCCAGTGGGCATTTAGTGCTTGCATTCAAGGTATCAACCAGTAAAATTACCCGATATGAACAATATTAAACTCAATCGTCGAGAATTCATACAAAGAACAGCAATTGGTTCGCTCGGATTGCCGGGCCTAGTCGGCTCAGTGTTGGGTGGCTCAACCGAATCGACAATCGAAAATCGGAAATCGAAATTGCAGAACCTGCCCCCGGTTAGGGCTATCACACAGGGGCCGAAATTCCACTGGTTCGGCTACTACGATAAACTGCAGTTCGATCCGACCGGCCGGTATGTGCTTGGGATGGAGGTCGACTTCGAGCATCGCAGCCCCAAAGCCGATGACGTCATTAAAATCGGGATGGTCGATCTGAAAAACGGCGACCGGTGGACAGAACTCGGCCAAAGCAGCGCCTGGTGCTGGCAACAGGGCTGTATGCTCCAGTGGCGACCCGGCTCGAAAGACGAGATTATCTGGAATGACCGGCAGGACGGCCGGTTCGTATGCCACATTCTTAATGTTCACAGCGGCAAAAAGCGAACTCTGCCGTATCCGATTTATACTGTCAGTCCCGATGGACGGACCGCCGTGGCGCCGGATTTCCGGCGGGTCCAGGATGTGCGGCCCGGCTATGGCTATCCAGGCCCGCCGGATCCATACGCAGACGAGTTGGCTCCGAAGGACTCAGGCATCTTCCGGCTCGACCTTGAGACCGGCAGGCAGGAGATGATAATCTCCATCGCCGACATTGCTCAGTTCGGTAAAATCCCCGGCCCGCCGGCAGACGGCAAAGATGTCAAGCACTACTTCAATCATCTATTATTCAATACTGACGGCTCTCGGTTTATTTTTCTACATCGCTGGCGGTATCCAAATGGTCGGCGTTTGACCCGGATGCTTACCGCAGCACAGGACGGCGGCAACGTACACATTGTGGATGACAATGGCCTGACGTCGCACTTTATTTGGCGAGATTCTCGGCACATTCTGGCATTTTCCGAACAGCCATCGCATAGTCGAGCGTTCTACCTGTTTGAAGATGGCGGCAACAAAAAGATTGAAGTTGTCGGTCACAAAGCTATGCGCAGCGACGGACATTGCTCGTACCTGCCGGGCAGCAAGTGGATTCTCAACGATGCCTATCCGGACAAAGAGCGAAATCAGAACGTCTATCTTTATAACGTAGCGACCGGCAAAACGGTGCCGCTCGGGCATTTTTATCTGCCGCCGGAGTATAAGGGCGAATGGCGCTGCGACACGCACCCGCGGTTCAGTCCCGACGGTCGGAGCGTCGTGATTGACTCGCCCCACGCCGGAAACGGCCGGCAAATGCACCTCATTGACATCAGCGCCATTGTCGGCTAAGCTTACAGACAGCAAATGCAGAAGAATGAAAAAAAACAAGAACACAGGAGCACATATCACTTGTGCAAGTATGCACTTATGATTTGCGCGCTCATGGCGGCAGGTTGTACGCAGCAGACTTCGGCTCCGCTCAGGGTGATGATGCAGGACAGCGCTCTTTATGTCGGGGCCGATCAAGGCATCGGCACGGGCGATTTGATGGAGGTCGCCGAGGACGTTCTGGCCGGGATGTACTTTACGATCGAGAAAGCCGATGTCGACAGCGGCCTAATTCGAACCAGACCGCTGCCGGGAGCACAATTTTTCGAATTCTGGAGGAGTGACAACGTAGGAACCGACAATACCCTTGCGGCAAACCTTCACACCATCCGCAGGACAGTGACATTAGACATAAGCCATAAGATAGAAGACAGAAGACAGAAGACAGAAGACAGAAAAGAAAGAGCCCAAGTCGAAGATCTGCTGTGGCGGGACGGAAATCTGACTTCTGACATCTGTTCTCTGACCTCTGTCCTACGCATCGGCTGCGAAGTGCAGGCCCAAAGGCTGTCGCTGCCCGAGCGCCAGGTCAGCAGCAGCGCCAGGGCCTACGGGATGTTCTCGAGAAGCAGTCCATCATTGCAGAGACTGAAACTGAATCCCGAGCAGAAGAAAGAGATGGCCTGGATCGACCTTGGCAGGGACTCGCGACTTGAGGCGGAGATATTGAAGCGGATTGAAACACGAATCATACAGCGAACGAGCCACAAGTTACAAATGGCGGAGAAGCAAACATGAGAGTACTGGTTTGTGGCGGAGCAGGATACATCGGCAGCAACATGACGGCTAAATTGACGGCGGAGGGACACGAACCGGTCGTCTTTGACAATCTCAGCAAAGGCCATAAATCGGCGATAGGAGACGCGGAATTTGTCGAAGGTGATTTAGCAGACGGCCGGCTGCTCGTCAAGACGCTTGAAAAATACAACATAGAAGCGGTAATGCACTTTGCCGCCTTTATTGAGGTCAGTGAATCGGTTCAGAAACCACTCAAATTTTACCGCAATAATCTCTGCTGTACGGAAAACCTGCTCTCGGCAATGGAAACTGTCGGCGTGGAGAAATTTGTTTTCAGCAGCACGGCAGCCGTTTACGGCGTGCCAAAAAACGTCCCCATTACCGAGGATTCGCCAACCGAGCCAATCAACCCTTACGGCCAAACGAAACTGGCGGTCGAAAGGATGTGTTACTACCAAAGTCAGGCGGGAAAGCTCGCTTTTGCGGCGCTGAGATATTTCAACACATGCGGCGCCGGCAACAATGCCACCCTGGGTGAGGACCATCGGCCCGAATCCCATCTGATCCCGCTGACCATCCAGGCGGCAATGGGAAAACGCAGTGATATCAAGATTTACGGAACCGACTACGATACACCCGACGGAACCTGTATCCGTGACTACATCCATATCGACGATTTGTGCAGGGCGCATCTGCTGGCATTGGATTGGCTGGATCAAGGCCGTAAGCTGATCTGCAACCTGGGTAACGAAAAAGGTCATTCGGTCAGAGAGGTCATTGAAACGGTCAAGAAGGTCTCAGGCAAGGATTTTAAAGTAACACAAGTTAGCCGTCGCCCCGGCGATCCGCCAAGATTGACCGCCGACGCCACGAAAGCAAAGAGAGAATTGGGGTGGGAGCCGAAGTGTCGGAAATTGGACAAGATTGTGGAGACGGCGTGGCGATGGCACAGTGAGCACCGAGAAGGTTATGATGATTGAGTAAAGCGCATGAGCGAAGGAAACTAACAGGAGATTCACAGGTGGACAAGACTAAACGCAAGGTTGTTGATTTTCTTAAGAAGCACAAGATGGACTTCGAAGACATCGATATCGAGGTAAACGTGAATGTCTTTCTTGGTGACATGGAGCGGGGACTGAAGGGAGAAGAGAGCACGCTTCAGATGATACCGACGTATATTGAAACGGGCGGGGAGATTCCGGTTGGTGAGTCGGTGGTTGCGATCGATGCCGGCGGCACGAACTTTCGTGCGGCGAGGGTGAAGTTTGACGTGCAGAAGCGGGCTATCATCGAGGGTTTGAAGTCGGAAGTGATGCCGGGGGTGAAGCAGGAGGTGGGCAAGGACGAATTCTTCGAAACGATGGCGAGTTATATCAGGGACATGGTGGAAGACGACAAGAACATCGGGTTCTGCTTTTCGTATCCGACCCAGATTTTCCCCAACAAGGACGGGCGTGCGATACTGCTCTGCAAGGAGGTGAAGGCGAAGGCAGTGGAGGGTGAGATAGTTGGCGAGAATCTGAATCTCGCACTTCGTGGGATGGGCGTTAAAGCAGCCAGGCGAATAGTGATACTGAACGATACGGTGGCGACGCTTCTGGCGGGGAAGGGTTCCAGCAACAGGGATTTCGGGGGGTATATAGGGCTCATTCTGGGAACGGGGACGAACTGCTGCTATGTGGAGAAGAACAGCAACATTACGAAGACGAGCGGGCTTGATCCGGCGAAGAGTCAAATTATCAACTGTGAATCGGGCGGGTTCGAGCTTTGCGAGCGGGGCAGCATTGATATTGCGTTCGACGAGTCGACAGTGAATCCGAGTGTGCACCAGTTTGAGAAGATGATATCGGGTGCATATCTCGGGCCTATATCGCTTAGGGCAATTCGAAAAGGTTGTGAGGAGGGATTGTTCTCCGGCCGACTTCGCAGGCAAGTGGAGGGGATTGCTGAACTTCAGACAAAAGAGCTGGATGATTTTATGAACTATCCATACGGGGACAATCCCCTTGCGAACGTGAGCGCGGCAGGTGAGAAAGCGGACGTTGCCGCGATGTACATTCTGGTTGACAGGATAGTCGAGCGGGCGGCGAAGCTGACAGCAATCAATCTGTCATCGATGGCGATAAAGTCGGATGCGGGGACGGACCCAAGTCTTCCGATCTGCATTGTGGCCGAGGGGACAACGTTTCATCACCTCAAGGGGCTCAAGGCAAGGGTGGAGTACTACCTGATGGAATATCTTGAGAAGAAGCGGGGGATTTATACGGATATTGTGAGCGTTGAGAACGCGGCGATAATCGGTGCGGCAATAGCGGGACTGACGAATTAGGATTTGTCAGAGCATTTGGGCGGTCCTGCATGACAACGGGCAGGACTTCGCTGAGGGTGGTATCGTTATAGTCGCCGCCGAAGCCGGTGAACGATTCCCAGCCGCCAATCATAAGCAGGCCCATCCCGTCGGCGGCTTTTTCGACGAGGGCATCGAGCTGCTCGGCAGAGAAATTTTGGGCAGGATAATCGCTCAATATGACAGCCCTGCAGTCGCCGGAGAGAAGTGAGGGTACGAACTTCTCGTCGGAAGGCAGATAGTCGAAGTCGATATTATAAGCGCACATAACGCCAGCCAGATAGGCAGCGGCAGCGGTCAGTTTGGTATCGCCTAAATAGAGTACAGAGTCCACCATGGGCATGATTGTAAGGGGCATCGTTGGGTAATTCAAGTATTTTGACGCAGAAAAAGCTTGACAGGCCCCATCTGCGGCAAGTAGCATTCTGCTTCTGGAATCTAAAACAAAACTCGCTGATCGGTGGAGAGCACGTGC
>DAOVMB010000381.1 GCA_030630905.1 Sedimentisphaerales bacterium | reverse complement strand
GTTACGCGGTAGAGAAGGCGCCCACGACAAAGGGCTGGACGTGGCCTGTTTTCGAGGAGCTGTGGAATTACGGTTTCCCGCAGGAGATGAGGCACTTCGCTAGGTGCATTCGTGGCAAAGAAGAGCCAAAGGCGACCGGCGAGGACGGCCGCATCGTGCAGGAAGTTCTTTACGCTGGCTATCGCTCGGCGCGAACGGGACAGAAAGTGGAACTGCCGTATCGACCGAAGGGCGTTCGGGCGCCGATCGACCTGTGGCTGAAAGGGTAGGGTGGGCATCGCCCACCAACTTCGAATATGGTGTGCCGTGCACACCTTACGGGAAAAGGCTAATGGCAAAAATCTATGTAGAAGTTCTATCCGGCAAGGAAATCGAGGCGATTCACGCCGGTACGATGCAGATATTGCGTGATACCGGTATTATGGTGCATCACGAGGAGGCCCTGGAGTTACTCGGTCAGGCCGGGGCAGATGTGCAGCAGGATAAAAAGATCGCCAAGCTGCCAGAGAAGCTTGTGGCCGACAGCATCGAGCGGGCGGGCAAGAAGTACATTCTTTACGGCCGAAATCCCGAGCGGACAACGCAGTTCGGTTATGGCGATTTTGTGCTGATGAGCAGCCCCGGGCAGTATAGCTGGATCGATACCGACAGCGGCCAGCGCCGTCCGGCCACCATTGGCGATACGGGCGAAGCGATCAGACTCGGTGACGCCCTTGGCAATGTCACGGTCGTCGGTTCGATGGCGCAGCCCCGGGAGATATCCGAAGCCTGGCGCGATGTTTATCTTACCGGCGAGCTTGTCAAGGGCACCGGCAAGCCGACCCGATGCTGGGTCAGGAATGAAAAGACGGCCAAGTATATTCTCGATATATATCGTGCGGTCGCCGGCGGTGCCAAAGCTCTGCGGGACAGGCCGATGGTCGAGGCGTTTCTCGAACCGATCAGCCCGTTGCGGCTGCCAAAGGATGGGCTGGACATCGTGCGGGAATTTGCCCGTGCCGGCCAGCCCGTTAGCATCGGCCCGATGGCAATGACAAGCGGCACCGCTCCGGCAACGTTGGCCGCAACGCTGGCGCAGGAAAACGCCGAGATTCTCGCCGGCGTGGTTGTCACGCAGCTATTCGCACCGGGCACGCCGATTACGTACGGCGGCATCCCGCATATCATGGATCCGCGAACGAGTATCTGTTCGTTCGGTTCGCCCGAACAGGGCCTGATGGGCGTGGCGATGGTGCAGATGGCGAAGTACTATGGCTTTCCGGTGTATGTGAATGTATGTCTGACCGATGCGAAAGTTCCGGATGCTCAGGCGGGCGTGGAGAAGGGCACAAGCCTGCTCTTAGCGGCTCTTGCAGGCGCCGATACTTTCGGTCATTGCGGCATCTGCGGGACCGACCACGCCGGCTCATTGGTGTGGCTCGCTCTCGATCATGAGATAATGGAATATGTCAAGCGGATTGCGCGCGGCTTTGAAGTTGATGCCGGGATGGTGGCAGCCGAAGTTGTGAATAAGGTCGGCCCCGGCGGCAATTTCCTGGCCGAGGAACATACGGTTCGTCACTTCCGCAAGGAGCTCTGGCTGGCCGGGCCGGCATGGACTAGGCAAAGCTGGGACGGATGGGCAGACAGCGGCAAGCTATCAATGGCCGACCGCCTAAGAAACCAGGTTAAGGAAATTCTGAGCAGCCATGAGCCGGAACCGCTGGAGGCGGGATTGGCAGACGAAGTGGACGCAACTGTCAAAGCCGCCGAGCGAGAGCTTGGATAAGGCATAAAGACCAGGCAATACGGCTGTGGTGAACATAAAAGAACTTGTAACTTCTGTAGAGAAGAAAGGGTATACGATTCATGAAGAGTCATCTGAGTGTTATGTTGAAAGAAAGACATTTCGTGGTTCTATTGATTTTTGCAGCTGTAGTATTTGCTGCGGACAAGCCATTATATAGCGAGACTTTCGTATCATTGTATCCGTTAACTGTTACCTCATCGCCAGCCGACGGTCTGATTGCATCGCCGGAGCCGGACTGGCCTCAGTGGCGGGGGCCGCGACGCGACGGCATTTCGGAAGAGAAGGGTCTGCTTTCAAGCTGGCCTGATGGCGGGCCGAAGCTTCTGTGGAAGATCGACGGCATGGGCAAAGGATGGTCGTGCCCGATTATCGTCGGGCAGCGGCTGTACATTACCGGTGACGTGGGTGACGATTTGGTCATATTTGCTCTGAACCGCAGCGGGGTTGTTCAATGGAAGCTAAAAAACGGCCGGGCCTGGAAGAGGCCCTATCCCGGTGCCCGCGCGTGCTGCGTTTTTTCCGAAGGCCGGTTATATAATATGAACGCACACGGGCGCGTGGTATGCCTGGACGCGGTTTCGGGCAAGGAACTGTGGGCTATGAATATTCTGGAGCGCTTCGACGCTAAGAATATAACATGGGCGTTGAGCGAATGTCTGCTTGTCGATGGCCAGAATCTGATTGTTACGCCAGGCGGGAAAAAGGCGCTCATGGCCGCACTGGACAAGCTTGACGGTCGGACGGTGTGGACTACCGAGCCGCTTGGCGATGATCGCACCTCGCACTGCTCGCCTATCCTGTTGCGGCATGACGGGCGCCGGCTGATTACGAGTTGCTCTTCGGCGCACGGTTTCGGTGTCGATGCCGATACAGGCAAGCTTCTCTGGACGGTGCCGCTAAAGAATCCGCATGGAGTCAATGTCAGCACGCCGGTGTACGGTTCCGGCAGCGTTTACTACGTGACCCCCTATGCCGAAATGGGCAGAGCCTATCACCTCGTCATGGATGGACAAGCCTTAACCGCCGAACACATCTGGACGTCCGGGCTCGATACGGTGACAGGTGGGGCTGTACTTATTGACGGGACTCTTTTTGCCGCCGGCTACCGGAAATCGAAATGGTGGTTCGGGGTCGACTGGCAAACGGGCAGGACAAAGTACGAGCTTAAAGACTTCACAACCGGGGCGGCGATTTACGCCGATGGCCGGCTCTATTGCCTCGACGAAAAAGGCTCCGTGGGCCTGCTAAAACCGTGCCCCGATGGCCTTGAGATTGCCGGGCGCTTTACCCTGGTGACTAAAAAGGTTCGCGATGCCTGGACGCATCCGGTCCTGCACGACGGCCGGCTTTACCTGCGCTATCACGATACGCTTTGGTGTTATGACGTGAAGGAACGCTGATAAAAGTGTGCGATTCGAAAAAACTTGATATTTTCATTATCCCTGCGTAGGATTTGGGATAAATAGCGGACTGGAGGCTTAAAACTAAAAAGTTAAAACTTAAAGCTTCTTAAGTTAGGGGACAGGCTATGAGGCAATGGGCGTACTCTATTTTAATATCGCTTATCACTGTAATATGCGTTTGTTTTATTGCCCTGAATATGAGATCCATCAGAAGGGTATCGTCTGTCACAATTGAATTAGAGCAGTACAAGAAGGCGATTGCGGATCTCGAAGGACAAAGCAAAAAGGCAAGTTCAGAGAGAGACCTGGCAAATCAGAAGGTCGGCCGGCTTGAAGCGAAGGTTTCATCTCTACTCGAGCAGCGAAAAGCAGATCAGCAAGTCATTGAGAATCTGCGGGAAATGATGCAGCAGCCCTTCGACTCCGCTCAGGGTGAAGATAAGATCCTTCATGCCGAGCGAAGACGAGGCATCGAGCAGAAACAGCAGCAGAGTGTCGAAGACGTAGGG
>DAOVMB010000034.1 GCA_030630905.1 Sedimentisphaerales bacterium | reverse complement strand
TATTAACACTTGTGTTGCGCCATTTAATCCCTCCGGTAAATTGGCTTTGTTTTTTCAACTTCATTTTCGCAGTACGCATCACGCAGTACTCAATACGAAATAAATTGGCTTTGTTTTTTCAAATAGGCTCTCACGGCAAGTCGCCGGATTTACTATACCCGCTTTCGCGGGCACAAGATTATAATTTATTATCTACTATTTAGCCATACGCCATCTGTCTTCTCCTTATGAACCTTCGACTTCGCTCAGGACAGACATACTATATACCACATACGAAATACGTATGTTTGATATATATTATACGACAAAATCGGTTTGAAGTCGAGCGAAATCCGGAAAAATCTTTGTGACTCCCCACAGCGTACCGGTTCGTATTGTATATTGTATTGAGCATACAGCTGATAAGCATAGTCAGACGTGATTCATCAGATTCTATCCGCTCAAGGCACGTAGTCCTTTTGACTAATCAAAAGGACTATGAGCTTTATATTGTAGACAAACGTTGTCACTGCTATTTAGGAAAGTAGGGTGCGATGAATCGCACCATTTTTGCTCATTCTCCTACCGAATGAGAAATAGCCTCAAAATCAGGAGGTTCGCTATTGTCCCGGCATTGGCACAGCCAGTCACGCCTGTAAGCTCCCTCCTTGACCCAACGATGAAAGCTCGAATGTTCCCATTGATGATGACACCTCACATATCCGTGTTTTGCCGGATTGTAATGAATGTCACGACGGTAAAGAAATATATCCCGCCCAAACGAATCCATCGTCTATAGTCCGGCATGATTCTATTCTATTCATTATTGGTGCGATTCATCGCACCCTACTGTCTGTTACTAGTTTGCCCTATCAAATGATACCTTTTCGAGCAAAACCGCACATGTCCTTGCTATTTGGCCATCACCGATATCGTGAAGAGCCGGAGTTGTCTTCCATAACTCAAGCGTATTGGTAACTACGTTCTTGCATTCTTTATTGCACCCGACAACTTGAAGCTGGCGTAATGCTTCTATAAGCTTTATATAGTGTTCTCTAAGCGATTTACGTGGATTCGCAGGATCTGCGTTCCACCATCCAACAGTTAAATCAGGTGCTTGTTTTGACCAATAGTCTAACTCTTCATTCACAATCTTGAGAAGATCAGAGGTAACGGTTGACCCTCCGGCTTTTACCATTGTTGCGATGATCTTATCATGCAAAAATGGGAGTGCTACGTTACTTAAAAGTCGACGAAGTGTCGGAAGCGAACATTCGCCCATATTGCCAATAGCCTCTAATGATGCTCGTGCTCCTGCATGAAAGCCGCCATCGAGAAATGCACTGAGTGTTTGGGCTGCACGTGCCGGATTTGTTTCTTTAATAGCTGCCTCAAGATCGGTAAAAATAGTGACATAAGCAGCGATACGTGCCTTCATCCCAATGGCCGTACCAAAATGTTCTAAACGGCTGGGGCCAGGATTGATAGTTTGCCGATAGGCATAAGCTTCTCCATGCTCAATCCACACTATGGAGACTTTGAAACCTCCATAATCAGCAGCCGGCTGCCAGGTCTCCTTGTTTACAACGGATTTGTCACGGCTTTGTTGATGGCTATTCTTTACTAAGAATAGCATCATTCTTGATCCCGTTACAAAACGGACATAAGGCTTAGGCAAATCGTTAAGAGTCCACCAATGGATGCGACACTGCTTCTTGTCAGCAAATTCAGCAAGTTCAGGCAGCAGTATTGTCGAGCCAGGAAACATATTTCCCTTCCACGATTCTAAGACTTTCAGCCTTCCATCAATTGATTGTCCCTCAGTTGCAATGACAATGTGAGTAGCCTTCCATACTGAATAATCGAACATAAACGAAGGGCGAATTGCCGCTTGTGTGCTGGATATGGAGAGAATGACAATAATGGCTAAGGATACATAAACATGACGTATGAAATAGTGCATTTCACTGCTCCTAACGGGAAATCCGGAGGCCCATACTTATTCCTCCCTTTCATTGAGGTCGTTCCGCATCTCGCACAGGATTCTCACGACAGATGCGTCAAAATTGCTTTGTTCGGCATCCATAAATTTTAGATTATCACATGTAAGGCTGTTTGTCATGGATTATTTTGGAAAATTCAAAGGGAAGAATACAATTTTTGTAGGGTGGGCCTTGGCCCACCGATCGATCTTGGTGGGGCAAGCCTTCGACGGGGCACAGGGCAGGTTTCTCGGGAATGACAATTTAGATTGCCGCGTCGGCCTGTCGGCCTCCTCGCAATGACAAAAGTGTAGAGCATGTCATTGCGAACCCGTTCGTTTATGCTCAGAACAGGTATTTCCCACAATGACGAGGACCCTGAGTATGTCATTGCGAGCGGAGCGAAGCAATCTTCAAATAATATAAACGGTTCATCTTTCAATCAGCATGGGCAAATATTTGACCATCCTACCTTTTTATCTCGTTTATGACTTCATCGAATTCCTTCAAGACGCCTTCGTCTTTTTGGCCGATGAGAAGATTTACAAGCAAAATCATCAGGCAATTTGCGGCGAAGCCGGGGACGATTTCATACATTGTGCCGCTTAGGCCGATCTGCTTCCATAAGACCAGCACGACCGTTCCGGTGACCATTCCCGCCATGTAGATGGCTCCGAGTAGCCCCATCAGCAACCAGCCGCTCATGTCACTGGCCTGGATGAAATAAGCAATAAATGTGATTAGGGTCGGAATTGACATCGAAAGGTCAGTCCAACATTCCAAACAACGCTTTATAGTTTCTTTGAGAATTCATTAAGCAAATTGACGATGCCCTGAATCGTTTCCTTTTTTGGTATCGGTACTTTCAGATGGCGTTGCCCCGTGGCTCTGTCAGTTTCAATTTTTAGTCCGGTAAACGGTTTTGTGCTCGGCTTGCCTGGCTGGCCTTCTCCCTTCAGCAGTGTTTGGCCAAGCTTGTCAAAGAATGTTAAGCCTGCCGAGATCATATCATTCCATGCCTGCTCAGGTTCCGACTCTGCAGCATTCCGCTTTCCCGTTGTGATTGAGACATCTTCTTCGGCGCCATCTCCATCTCCTCCGGCCATAGCCTGCTGGGGCATCGGTTCGGGAATAGCACTTGTAGCCTTGTCAATGGTATCCATGAATCGTTTCAGTCTTGTTCCGCCGAGGAAGACTTCATCTTTTCCCTTGTCGAGAACGCCCGAAAACAGGGATTGCTTAAACGACAAAAGCGAAAGCATTCCGTGCTCGATTGTTCCCTGAGCAACGAAGTTTACTACCCGCACCGGCCGGTGCTGACCAAGGCGATGTATCCTTCCAATACGCTGTTCGAGCACTGCCGGATTCCAGGGTAAATCCATATTAATCACGGCCGAGGCGTTCTGAAGATTCAGTCCGACACCACCGGCGTCGGTTGAGAGAAAAACTCGACAATCGGGATCATTTTTGAATTGCTTTACAAGATCATTTCTTTTCCTGGGGGCAACTCTGCCGTGAAATAGTACGTGATTACGCTTGGATGATTCAAGGCGTCTCTGAAGCAATTCATGTGTCCCCAGCCACTGGCTGAATACCACTACTTTTGTATCATGTTGTTCAAAGATTTCTTCGAGCACTGAAATCAACTCGTCAGCCTTGACGCCGTGGTCGGTCTTCTTGTCGAGAAGATACGTGCTGTTGCAGCTCATACGCATATTTTGTAAAGCGATCATGAGTATTGTCTGATCGGTCTCAGATAAGAATCCGAGCCGTCGCCACTTGGCAACGATGCGCGCGACAGTCTCGCGATTCTCCTCGTGATATTTCATTTGCTCGTTTGTCATAGGAACAAAATAGTTCTTTTCCAGACGTTCCGGCAGTTCCTTCAAAACTTCTTTCTTGGTGCGTCGAACGAGGATTGGCTCCAATGATTTTGCGATTGTCGAAAGATTATGATATCCAATTACTTTACCAGTATCATCTACATGCTGGTGCTCAGCAAGAAAGCGGAACAGAGGGCCAAGGTGGAAACGGTCAACAAATTCAACTATAGAGTGCAGTTCTTCCAGCCGGTTTTCCAATGGCGTTCCGGTAAGCACAATAGCATACCTGGAATCGAGTTTCTTTACGCTTCGGGCCCTTCGGGTCTTCCAGTTCTTTATTCGCTGAGCTTCATCGAGAACAACCATTTCCGGCGCCCAGTTACGGATAAGATCAAGGTCACGGTGGATAACATCATAATTGGTGACCTTATAAAATGAATCAGATGCGTATAGCTCCGCGCGTTTTGCGATGGAACCTTCTATGACTTTAACTGAACGGTTGCAGAATTTTTCAATTTCCTGTTTCCATTGATATTTAAGTGAAGTCGGTGAGACAATTAGTACACGCTCAAGGCCGGCTGTTCGGGCTAATATCTCAACCGCTGCAATCGCCTCAATCGTTTTGCCGAGCCCCATATCGTCGGCAATCAGGCTCCGTCCCGCTTTTGCAGCAAACAAAGCCCCTTTACGCTGATAAGGGTATAACGAAACTTTCAACAGCTTCCTGAATGCCGCACTGCTGATGTCACTTGGGAAGGCTTTATCAATTCGTTTCTCCAGGTTAATTTGATCTCTGACCTGTGCAATAAACTTTATTGTGTCCCCATAGCAGCGCAAGTCATGCTCAAACGCTCCTGCTTTCCTTATAAACGTATCAAATTCCTGGTATGATCGTGGTTTTAGAATCCCATAGTTATCAATGTAACGTAAAGCAAGTTCCAGCAGAGATTGTGGACATTCAGTGCCGGGTTTGAAAAGCACTTCCCGTTTGGCGCCGTATCGTAAATAGATTTCAGAGTAGGGGGGGTGGAAACCATCCGTCATCGCTTTTTTGCCCCCTCGTTTTCGCTGTAATTTTGCGAGCGTATATTCGATATGTTTACAAGTACCGAGAGTATTGACTGCAAAATCCGGACATGAGCAGTAATTGTCTCCGATCCTCTGTCCGCGAATTGCGAGGCGATACTGTCCCCCGGTTTGGGGATTCTTGATAATAAATTCAGAGAAAATCGGCTCGTCCCCGATATTCTTGAGACGAAAATTTTGCTTCTGCCCAAACTGTTTTCGCAGGGCAATCTGCCATTGTTCCAGAGGCATATCCTCGGGCTTTCGCAGATGTGAAATCTTTCTGATTTTACGACCCTTTGATGATTTTCTTTTGGTTTTTCGTTTGGCCATATGTCGAATCCTTATTACAAAACCTACCATACTCAAGTATCTTTGTGATTTACAACTACCTGGAAGAAAAGGATTTTAACCACTGTTACGAAGACAGGCAAGGCCGATTCGTATCTGAGTATAATTTGCTTTGCCGTTTAGAAAATCAAATATGGATTTCATCCGGTCATCGCCAACCTCTTTTGCAGCATCCACGATAAGGCCAAACGTTTGCTCATCTACCCAGGGATACGGGTTGTTGATCTTCTCTCGCTTGATATACTCAACCAGGTATTGGGTTGTGGTTGATTCTGCTCGTTCAACAGATTTTGCTACTTCCTCAATGGAAAGCTTACGTTCAAACATGCCAAAGGCAAGCTGTCTTGCCTTACTCAGCTTCGAGCGTTTTTTTGGCTCACCTGTTGGTGGTTCGAAAGAAGTTGTCTCTGAAGTTACTCCAACATCCATTTCCAACGAGTTCGCCTGACAGTAATCTTTAGTGGCGGCAAGGACGACCTCACCGTACTGTCTGCGTTTTTGCTCTCCGACTCCTCTGACTTCGAGAAGCTTCACATAATTAGAGGGCCTTCGCCTGGCCATGTCCCTCAGTGCGACATCCCCAAAGACGACATACGCCGGGACGCCTTTTTTTCGTGCTATGGATGCCCGCAGCTTTCGCAATGCCTCGAACAGACCCTTATCGACACC
Organism: Sedimentisphaerales bacterium; assembly: GCA_030630905.1. Classification (GTDB taxonomy): domain Bacteria; phylum Planctomycetota; class Phycisphaerae; order Sedimentisphaerales; family Anaerobacaceae; genus JAFGPJ01. The sequence continues at coordinate 5,989 of DAOVMB010000034.1, read as the reverse complement.
TTCCCACGAATCCTCGACGACTCTGGAGACTTTGGCAGGTTTCTCTGCGGGCTTTAGCAGCCGGGGCGTTTCGTTTCCCTTGAGAACCCGCCATCCCTTTTCCGTAACATTCAGCACGTTGTAATCGCCAACTTTTTCGATACAGGCTTGCCCTTCGAGCTGTTCGATCCAGTCATGCACCGTGCGTTGTGAATAGTCGCTCAACAGGTCGTATGTGCTCAGGGCGTTATGGCGATTTTCCAGGATGCGTTTGTCGTTGGATCCTGTCAGCACAGCGGCTGTGTAACCGCCGCCGAAGCTCTGACCAAGCCGGACGATGCACGAGAGAATTTTCTGCGCGGTTTTAAGCGCATCGTCTATAAAGTCCATCTCGCCAAGGCACATATCGCATGCGGCACAATTGTCCTTGTCGAGGGTCTGGCCGAAATAGCGCAGAATAGCTTTATGTCGGCATGCACCTCCGGTGCAGTAATTGTACATGTGGTTGAGCTTGACCATTGCGATCTTGTAAGCTTCCGGCTGCATATCGCTCATCAGGCTCTTCCACGTGCCGTAGTCGCCGCCTGAGTAGAACAGGCAGCATTCAGCCTCCAGGCCGTCACGACCTGCTCGGCCGGTTTCCTGCTGGTAGTGCTCAAGGGACTTCGGCATGCCCGTGTGAATGACATAACGAACGTTCGATTTGTCGATACCCATACCGAACGCAATCGTTGCTACGATGGTATCGACTTTTTCGTTGATGAACGCATCCTGGTTTTTCTTGCGGTCCTCGCCCGCCATGCCTGCGTGATAGGGCAGAATATCGTAGCCTTTGGCCCTTAGCAATGAGGACAAATCATCAACGTCTCTGCGCCGAATACAGTAAACGATGCCGGATTCGCCTTTGTGCCGGTCGAGCACGGCACAGACCTGTTTGGCTCTGTTCGTTCGCCGGCGGACTTTGTAAATGAGATTCGGCCTGTCAAACGAACCGATCAGCATTTCAGGATTTTCGAGATGCAGTTGCCCGGCGATATCGCCGCGCACGTGCTCGGTGGCCGTGGCGGTATAAGCGCCGATGGTAACATTGGGAAAAACCTGCTTCAAAACGCCCAGTTGGCGATACTCCGGCCGAAAGTCGTGGCCCCACATGCTGACACAATGGGCTTCGTCGATGGCGATAAAAGAAAGACCCGTCTTTTTGAGCATTTCAACAAAGCCATTTGAGACGAGCCGTTCCGGCGAAAGGTAAAGAAGCTTAAGTTGTTCGTTATGGAGAGCTTCAAAAACTCTCTGCTGCTCGCCGACTGCAAGAGAGCTGTCTATCCGCGCTGCGGAAACGCCGCATTCGATCAGGGCATCGACCTGGTCCTTCATCAGGGAGATAAGCGGCGAGACTACAACCGTCAGGCCGGGCAGGACGACCGCCGGGGCCTGGTAACAAAGCGATTTTCCGCCGCCTGTCGGCAGAACGACAATCGAATCTGTGCCGCGACCGACAGATTCCATGGCCTTTTTCTGTAAGGGCAAAAAATCATTATACCCCCAGTACTTGACCAAAGCTTTTTGAATATTTTCCATCATAAGAATATCCTCTGATTAAGGGAATATGATACGAAAATCGAATGCGTTGAACAACTAAACATCAGATCAACATGAATTTTTTTCGGTTCGGATTTTCTCCAGGGCTTCCATTAGAGATGTGAGCTTCAAGACCGTTTTGTAAACAAGCACATTTTTCCCGATGTGCGCACCTTCTCGCAGAGACTTATCCGGCACTGCAATCAGAATTTTGTGATGCCGAAATAACTGCAAGGTCCGGCGTTTGTGCGCCAGATATTCCGGCGTCCAAAAACCGACAATTTCAAGAAGGACTTGCGTGCCATCTTCGTGCCGAAAGGTAAAATCCGGTACGAAAGTCTTCTGGTGATTGTGGAGAATCTCGCCTTCGCGAATCAACTGCCAGCCGTCATGCTCCGGCCCGAATTTCCTGGCAAGCGATTCTTCCAGGCTGGAGTCGAATTCATCCGGCGGCGGCAAATGGCTGGTAAAGCCATCGCTGTCCGAGAGATTCAGTTTGGCTGACGTATTCCACGGAGTCTTTAACAATGCCGTCATCTGCCAGCCTTTGCAGGCCAGCAGGGCGGGCAGGAATTTTGCGAAATTCACGCCGTATCGGCGGGTCTGGCGCAATACGGAAGCCGGACCTGAAAAAGCGATACGATACTTTGAAGGACCTAAACGGACTATGTCGTGCAATAGTTTAGCTAACTTGGCATAACGAAGGATCGTTTTAAGGTCATCTGTCGCCACAACAGTCATGCTTTCAGCCCGATATAAGCAGGCCTGAAGCTGAGCGACATTGTAGCGCGACAGCAGAGCTGATGCATCCAGATACCCCTCAAAACGTTCCAGCGGCTGGTACGCCATAACGTCCCCGTAAAGACCTTGTTCGATTTCGCTCCACGGCAAGCCAAGGTCATCCGCGAGCTGTGCTTTTATCTTTCTTTCATCGTGTTCGAAAAGCTGATCCGGTTTTTCGACGAGCGGATGGAAGCGCGTAACTCTGGAAAACACGTCCAGTCGTAACTTCGTCGCCTTGCCGTCCGGGTCGGTCCTGAAAATGCTTCTGTCGTCCAGCAGCTTGCAGAACGCCTGAATTCGCCGAACGGGACAGTCAGGCTCATCAGCAAACAGCGAATTTATCTCTCGATGCAATTGGCGACGCTGCCGGCCTTGACCGTCGCGATATATCGCAAGCATTCTCTCGGCATACTTTACATAATGCCTGTGCGTACTTTGTGTCAGCCGGTCGGTAATTGCCCGACCCGCCTTAAACTCGACGATGGACTGGTCGCTCGTAAGCATCGCTTCTTCGCCTCTTTCGGGAGCGTTGAACTTCCTTCGTATTTTCACAAACGACTTCGTACAGAGTCGCTCTGGCGCTGCCGGTTCTTCTGAGAACCCTGCCCAGCCGCTGCTTGGCCTGACGTACTGAGCCTTGCCCCCCGATAACCACCGCTACCTTCGCTTCAGGCACATCTACGCCCTCATCAAGGACTCGGTTAGCAACAAGAACGGGAAATGCTCCGGCGGCAAAATTCTCTAAAACAGCCAGGCGCTCACGCTTTCGTGTATGCGATAGAATCGTCGGCACCAGGAATCGCCTGGAGACCTCTATTGCCATCGCATTTGATCCTGTAAAAATAAGAATTTGCTGACCCTTATGCAGCCGGAATATATCTTCCAGCACTCGCAGCTTTTCAGCAGCGCGAGACTCTATGGAATTTTTCAGGTAGTAAGCTTTCTGGGCATGACGCGCCTGAGGGTCGCTACCTGATTCCTTGCATAAATCCCGCCACGTGTAGCCCGGCTGTTCTTTTCGCCGGGACAAGATAAAATACCGGATCGCCCGGCTGCACTGGTCATACGTTGCCTGCTCGCGCTGGTTCAACGTCACGGGAATGCGCACGACATCGAAATTCGCCAACATCGAACCCTCAGCCTGTTTGAACGGCATACGGTAGGCTACAGGTCCAATGAGCCAGTCCAGGTCTTTGTGCAGGTTATCTGAACGTTCAGGTGTAGCCGTCAATCCGAGCCGCATAGTTGCAGTGCTCAGGATGGCAGCCTCACGACGGCATTTCCCGGGTAAATGGTGCTCCTCATCGAAGATCAACAGCCCGAAACCGGCGCCCATTTTAGCCATGTGAATATACGCACTGTCATACGTTGTCACTGTGATCGGTTTGATGTTGGACAGGCCGTCACCGACAATGCCGGCATCATAATCAAAGGCTGCCAGAATCCGCCGGTGCCACTGGTACATCAAATCGCGAACGGGCGCGACGACCAATGACGCAATTTTCCTCCGGGCCATCGCAGCAAGGGCCACCTCAGTCTTACCTGTCCCCGTCGGCATAATTATCTGTCCGCGACAATCAGCTTTGGACCATGCTTCAAGAGCCTCTATCTGACTAGGTCTCAGCTTCGGCAGTTCGACTTTATGCAAATGAACACCGCATGGCTTTGGCACTTCGTCGGATAAGGATGGACCAAACTGCCTTGCCAAAGCCGCGCGAATCGCAGCGTAGTGAATTGCGTCGCACCGCAAGGCTCCGACACGATTATCCCAAGCCCATACAGATGGACCAGAAATCTCAGGCAATTGCTCACACCCAATGCCGGCGAGTAACAATGTTCCCCGATTAAAACTCAGAGATATCGGCTTGTTCGATATATGTGCCATTCGAGACAAATGGAGACGAAGGGAATCGAACCCTCATTCCCGCGATGCGACCGCGGTGTGCTCCCGTTACACCACGTCCCCGAGACCACTATTGAATATTCTATTTTACAAGAGCGCTTCCGAAATTCAACTTATTTTTCAGCGGTTTTCGGCGAAATCTCAGAATCTCCACTTATCGTAGCAAACGATTTTTTCCATCGGCTCGCGCTTCGGCTCGGATTTGCTGTCGGCAGGATAACCGACGGTCATTAACTCAATGATGGCTATATCTTCAGGAATTTCTAATATTTGCCTGACTTTGTCGGCGTCGAACGAACCGATCCAGCAAGTTCCTAATCCTAAGTCCGCTGCCTGCAAGCAGATATGTTCGAGAGCAATGGCTACGTCAATCGGGCCGATTGCCTGGCCACATCGCATGATTTCGTTGCTGTTGCTGCAAGCGGCGATAATCGCGCTGGCTTTCTCGAAGACCTCCGGGCGGTTTGTCGCCGTAGCGACCTTGCATCTGGTATCTCGGTCCGTGACTACTACAAAACGCCAATCCTGCGTATTTCTCGCCGACGGCGCCAGCCGTGCCGCTTCTAAGATGCAGTCGAGCTTGTCCTGCTCGATGCTCTTTTCCTGATACGCCCGGCAGGAATATCTTCTACGAATCGCATCAAGTACCGCCATTAGAACACCTCTCTTTTCCGTAAACGTCCCTGCTGAGGGCAATAAAATTCATCTTAAAAACGATCACAATCAAAAAAATATAAACTAAAAACAATCTTGACGCAAGGAGTAAAAATTGGTACTTTTATTCTCAAATTTGGGGCGATTAGCTCAGTTGGCTAGAGCGCCTGCTTTACACGCAGGAAGTCACAGGTTCAAGTCCTGTATCGCCCATTTCCTTAACCTTTGTAATTAATAGTGCGCTGCAGCCATACGAACTGTATGATCGTAGTTGTACTTGTTCCGACTGGAAGAGCAAAAAAATGAACAGAGATACTAATAATACATTGAAACAGAATAATCCCCATGGTTTCACACTTCAAAGCATGGTATTCATTCTATTAAAATTCTCCTTCTTGTCTGTCATATTCTTGATAGGCTTCGCTGGAAAAAGCCATTCCGAAGAAAATCTGAAAGTAGCCACATGCCAATTTCCTGTGTCCGGGAACATTAGGAGCAATGCAAATTATGTTAAACGATTCATCAAAGAAGCGGCTCTGAACAAAGCTGACATCGTTCATTTTTCGGAAGCTGCTCTTAGCGGATATCCTTCCAAAGACGTACCATCATTTCAGGGCTTTAACTGGGACGATTTGAGAAATGAAACACGTAATATTATGTCACTGGCCAAAAAATATAATATCTGGGTGGTTTTAGGGTCGGCTCATTACATTAGTGACAATGAAAAGCCTCTGAATTGTCTTTATATAATATCGAATGAAGGAAAGATTGTTGATCGTTATGACAAGTCAATGTTAACAGGTGGTGATTTAAGATTTTATACTCCCGGCAATCACACAGTAGTCCTCGAATTAAAGGGATTCAAATTGGGCTTCCTAATATGTTATGACTCTTGTTTTCCGGAGATGTACAACATATACAGACATAAAGATATCAAGATAATGTTCCATTCCTTTTATAATGCACACCACAAAGGCAAGACCATTCTGGATGAAATCATACCCGCCGAAATTCGGGTAAGAGCCTCAGACAATTTAATGTGGGTAATTGCCAGTAATTCATCCGGCCATTATTCATCATGGCCAACTT
>DAOVMB010000250.1 GCA_030630905.1 Sedimentisphaerales bacterium | reverse complement strand
GGATGCTTTTTACTTTTGGGGCTATGGAATTACCTTACGTACTGGTCGCCGAACACGGCCAATTCAGGGACAGGTCCCAATCCCGAAGAATGGTACCATGAGACTGTCCCCGATTATCCGCATAATTTAGCCAGTGGCAATAACGCACCGGACGCGGTTGAGCTTTATCGCAAGATTTTGGCGACTCAGCTGGACAACAGCGTTACTATTGTAGTTGTCGGCTGGCTTACGAACATGGCCAACCTGCCGATGCCGGCTATGCCCCCGAAAACCATGTGTTAGAATCGTAAGCAAAAGAAACCTGTAGAATCTCCAAAGCGCCATTCAAAGAAGGAAAGGAAACTGAAAGATGCGTAGAGTTGTGATCCTGTCTCTTGCAGTACTTACTATTCCATCGGCCCATCACCGAGCCGGTGTACCCGAATTCTAAACCGCGTGCCCATGAGCGTCTGGAACAGCTCCTTGCATTCGCCGCCCCTGGAGAGTTTGAGCCGCTGAAATTCAGTATCTACCACGTCAGAAAACTCAGCAACCTCAAAGTGCGTTGCTCACTGTAAATCCGGATTAAAGTGCAGCTTTTCTTTCTTTTGCTTTTTTAACGGATGGCTTCTTTGTCTCGACTATATCTATCGCCGGTTTTCGACGTGCTGATTTTGGACATTTGCCGGTCCAGCAATAGAGACAGAGCTTCTCCTTTGGCCGCCCGATGGCCTTGACCATATCATCTACAGTCTGATACCTGAGCGTTGTAACGCCCAAATCTCTGGCGATCCACTCCACCATTTGTTTGTATTTTTCGGAATTATGGTCGATATATTCCGACACATCCTTCAAATCGTGCCCTTCGAGGTCGCGAATGGCTTTACGGGCGGCAAGTTCTTTATTCGAGCGTGTGGAAAGGTTGAACCTGCATGGAAACATCAGCGGGGGACAGGCAGGCCTTACATGTATCGCTTTGGCGCCGCAATTCGAGAGTTTCTTTATCGTGAAGTTCTTGAGTTGTGTTCCTCTAACGATAGAATCCTCACAGACAACGATGCTGTTGCCCTTGATGACTTCCTTAATGGGAATGAGTTTCATTTTTGCGATGAGGTCGCGTTTCTCCTGCGAAGGTGGGGTATAACTTCTGCCGTATCCCGGCGTATATTTAACAAGGGGGCGTCTGAAGGGTTTGCCGGACTCCATCGCATATCCTAATCCATGGGCAAGCCCGGAGTCGGGAACGCCGGAGACCACGTCGACGTCGATATCCTTGTCGTGTTTTGCCAGGTAGCGCCCACATTGTTCTCTGACTATTTCCGTGTTTATTCCTTCATAGTTCGATGCCGGAAAACCGGTGTATATCCAGAGGAACGCGCAAATCTGGTCCACATCCCGGCTGCCCGGCCTTCTTTGCATAATACCTTCTTCATTTATCAGAATTATCTCGCCCGGATTAAGGTGTTTTACAATCTCGAACTCGTTATTCGGAAAAGCCGTGGTCTCGCTCGTTACCGCCCATGCATCCTTGCGCCTGCCGATTACAAGCGGTGTGTATCCGCATCTGTCTCTTGCTGCATATACTCCGTCTTCATTGAGCAGCAGGAGTGAGCAAGAGCCTTCTATGGCATTAAACATCTTCTCTATGCCGTCTATTATGTTGTTGCCCTGGCTGATCAATTTTGCTACGAGTTCTGTGGCGTTCACGGTCCTCTTGCTTACCTCGCTGAAAGATATTCCTTTCTGTAATAGCTGATCGGCCAAAACTTCGGCGTTTTCGACGATTCCGTTCGTGGCAATACTGAATGGCCCAAATTTCGAGTTTAAATAAATTGGCTGTTCATCCAGATCGCTGATAACGCCGATCCCTTTGTTGCCCTTCATATATTGATAGCCGTCGTAAAGTTTCGCTTTGAACTGGCTCTGACTTATGTCACGGATCTGACGTGAGAAATCATCTCCAAGGACTGTCATACCGCCGTATTCCGTTCCGAGGTGTGAATGATAATCCGTGCCGTAGTAGAGGGTTTCGACACAATTTCCCTTTGAGACCACTCCGAAAATACCGCTCATTTTCCAACTCCTTTATGATGGGTTTGACTTCACTCCTTTGTGAACTGCTCAATATCTCACACTTTCCAAAGTATGAGAGCCAATATGATAATACAAACATTCTTGTCTATCATCAAGGAAAAAGTATTCCTTAGTACAATAATAGGCCGTATGCGGCTGTTATTTCGTAAGTTCCTAAAAAAAAGAAATTCGCCAGTGTGTTTGTTTGTAACACTTTTTAAGTTACTTCCATATTTAATGAGCAACCTCAAGCTAAGGGTAAGGCGCCCGCTCGCAAAAGTCTGCAAATTGCTGCATTCGCTGGTGCAATTTGGTATATTAATCAAAAGCAAAGCTCAGAAATGTTGCTGGGCACATACGAGCTATAGAATTTACCGCAGAGATCGCGGGGATCGCAGAGAATAATTTATTTATTTTTCCTCTCCGCGTGCTCGGCGTTCTCTGCGATTATATATCTTGTTGAATGAGATTCGGATTTAATTGCTTTGAGGAGCAAATATTATGATTTCCAACAAAATTGCCGATTGCCGAATTCCGATTGTCTATTTTCAAATCGCAAATCGAAAACCGAAAATCTCAAATAAGGTTTTACCTTTTCTTATTTGGTGCTTTGTGCTGCCGGCATCTCTATGGGGCTCTGTCGCCGGGCAAATGGAAATACGCAAGGTTCCCGTAGCAAAAGGTTTGGCCTCGCATCCGGTGAATGGCGGTCATTGTTTAATCTCGGACGGCCAATACCAGTACATCGCTTTTTATGACGGCCAGCACCGGATGACTGTGGGAAAGCGAAAACTAAGCGAGGCGGAATGGGACCTGGTCAGGCTGCCGGAACGGGTCGGATGGGACACGCATAACCGCGTTATACTGTTTCAGGACCGCAATGGTTATCTTCACATTACGGGTAATATGCACTGCAGGCCCCTGCGCTATTATCGAACAAAGGCCCCTGCCGACATACATACGTTCGAGGCGATTCACAGATGGACCGGCGATTATGAAGACAGAGTCACATATCCCAGCATGTTGAAACTCCGCGATGGGTCGATCTACATGATGTACCGGCACGGGGGCAGCGGAAACGGGATGCGGATTCTGGTCCATTATGACGAGGAAACTCAACAGTGGACGAAAACTGTGCTGGCCCTGACCAACGGCCGCGACCGGAATCCGACCTGCAACGCTTATCCGTTCGGCGTTTTGGCACAAGGCACTGCCGGCGAAACACCCAAGTCAGGCATTTTGGAGGATAAAAACGGTCTGTGGCATATCGCCTGGTGCTGGCGGGAGACGCCGGACGTTGTAACCAATTTTGATGTTTGCTACGCCAAAAGCTCCGACCGAGGGATTTCCTGGAAGGCTTGGGATGGACGCGGCCTCGAATTGCCGATTACCCCGGAAAACGCCGGAGTAGTCGAAAGCATCGCGCAGAAAAGGGGACTAATGAACGGCGGCACCTTAGTCGTGGACGGCAAAGGATTACCCTATATAAGTTATACGCGTTTCGATGAAGATGGTCACAACCAGATTTATGTCGCCACCCCGCTCGACGGCCGGTGGAGAATCGTTCAGTTAACCGACTGGAAACACCGCTTCTACTTCGAAGGTCGCGGGACGATTCCGAGCTATCCTCCCATCCCCAGACTGTCTATTACCGAAGACGAGAAAATCCGGGTCACATACAGCTACGCCCATGCGAAGCCAAGAAAAGGTCAGTTTGTTCTCACGAGAGAGCAGTTGCTCACTGCCAAACCGGACCAATTTCCAATTGAGAAATCTCAAGCCCCGTATTCGGCTCTGCCTGACATCCGCGCCGTCAATCATGGGCCGCTGGAAGCCGGCCAAATACATTACATGCAGCAACAAACAGATGCGCCTAACAGGGATCGCAAACCGGAAAATCCGAGAGAACCCACAATGATTTATGTGGTTGAGGTGACAAAACTTATGGGCGAGGAAGCCCGCCGCCACGGACAAAACAGCCTGCCGCATCTGCCCGAATGATTAGGCCAGCATCGTTATCCACATTACCGCCGACAATGCCATAAAACCGCCTGTGTGGAAAGAATATTGACAAATGAATGGAAGGTTATTTCATATTTTACGGGTGAGGCCGGGACGAGCTGCTTGCCTTGCTCTATCCAGCTTATTCTTTAGCGCCGTGCTTGCGGAGAAGGTCGACAGTCTTCGTGTTTCTCCTCTCTTCTGCCAACTGCAATGGTGTCTGACCCAACAAGGTCTTGACATTGATATCAGCCCCTTTGGATATTAACAATTCAACCACATCCGCGCGGTCATGATGTGCCGCAACATGTATAGGCTGGTAATCCCACTTATCCTTCGCGTTAATATCAGCACCGTTGGCGATCAGAATCTCTGCAACGTTCTTGCTGCCGAACCTGGCCGAATAGTGCAGGGCTGTAAACTCATACACGTCATCTCTTTCATCTACCTTGCCGCCTTTGGTCAAAAGCAGATTGGCAATATCTTGGTACTCATTCACGGCCGCATAATGCAAAGCTGTAAGACCGCTTTTATCCTTCCAGGCAAAGTCTGCACCCTCTGCAAGGAGTAATTTGGCCACATCATTACTATCCATAGAAAGAGCATAGTGCAAGAGCGGCATGCCATCGTTATCCTTGGCATTGACATCGGCGCCTTTGGTAATGAGTAGTTTTGCTGTATCCAAATCTTTTTTCCAAAGTGCATTAAACAACGGCTGATCGCCGGTTTTATCCTTGGTATTGACATTGGCGCCTTTGGTAATGAGTAGTCTTGCTGT
>DAOVMB010000139.1 GCA_030630905.1 Sedimentisphaerales bacterium | reverse complement strand
ACCTTCAAGACTGCGGCCGGCTGGTGAGCTTTTTCGAGTCGATTGATTTTCAGCAATTCTCGCCGCACGATGAGCTTGCGTTCGGCGGAACGCAATATGTGCTGGCCCGGCCGGGCGGAAGCTATATCGTGTATGCGTCGAAATTGCAGGGCAAAATTGGCTTGAAAAATATCGCCGCGGGGGTGTATAAATTCCGTTGGTTCGATTGTGCAACCGGCAGCGAGGTCACGAAGGATAACGTAACTGTTGCCGGAGGCGACCAAAGCTGGGACAAACCGGGCCATATCGGCAGCGAATTGGCAGTCTATATCAAACGTATCGGGGGATTATGAAAGGAATCCGATGAACGATGTTCAAATTTTCACGACGCCGATTTTAGATGGGATCAAAATCAGGCAGTACAAAGGGATCGTAATTGTGCGGAACGTCAGGGCGATCAACATTATCCGTGATTTCTTTACTCATTTTCGCGACATTTTCGGCGGACGGTCGGAGTCATATCAGGAAGTGATGAAGTCAATGCAGGACGACGTGATCGCCGAAGCAAAAGACGAAGCGAGAAAACTGGGAGCCAATGCCATTGTTGGTTTCTCCCTGGACTACGATAACGTCGGCTCCAAAAACAAATCGCTGCTGATGGCGTCCGCCAAAGGCACTGCAGTTGTCATCGACTGAATCACCTCGAACGCCTGAGAAGATCGAAGAGGGGATAAAGCGGCTGGCGAAGGTTATAAAAAGAGTTTTGGCAGAAAACAAATAGACCGGATTTTACGCGGGAGCAAGTCCCGGCAAGGTTTGTCGGCGGAAAAGCGTTCGGCGCTTTGCAGATGTCGTAGAGATCAGGAGAGATATCGGGAAAGGAAGCTAAGTATGACCTTGAGGAGTGTAGCAAAAAAGTGTATTTTATTCGCCCTCTTTCTCTCAGGTTGCGCATTGGCGGGATTGCCGAAGTATGCGGTTGAGACCTTGCCGCGGTACGATGCGCTGTTTTGCCATAAGAAAGGATGGACCGGTGCAGATGCCGTGTACTCAGTGGCGTTGAATGAAACTGTGACGCTTTGGCTGTTCGGCGATACGTGGATCGGCGACGTCGTTGACGGAAGACATAAAGACGCGACAATGGTGAACAACTCGATTGCACTGCAGCATGGCAAAGATTCGTCTACGGCCACTGTTAAGTTTTTCTGGCAGACAACAAAAGAGGGAAAGCCGACTGCCTTTATCACGCCTGACGACGGGACCGGGTGGTTCTGGATATTTGATGGGATTGTCGCCGACGAGAAATTGTACCTCTTCCTTATGCAGATGATAAAGACCGGCGAAAAGGGTGTCTTCGGATTCAAGCACATTGGAACGTGGTTAGGCGAAGTGGAAAATCCGCACGATGATCCGTCCATGTGGCGGATTAAGCAATACAAAATCCCTTTTGGGCGATATTCTAAGGACGGCAATGTATTTTTTGGCTCGGCCCTTATGAGAGATGGCAACTATGTTTATATCTACGGCAGCAGCGAGGATTGGAGTCAAGGAATGAGTGGGCGAAGCATGATAGTCGCTCGCGTGCCGCATAATAAGATGGCCGACTTTAGGCAGTGGCGTTTCTTGAGCGACGGTAAGTGGCAGGTCGATATGACAGGCCTCTCTGAGCTTTTCAATGGTGCGGCAACAGAATATTCAGTCTGCTATCAGCCTTCGATCAGGCAGTACGTAGCCATCTATACAGAAAATGGAATGTCGAAAAATATAATGATGCGGTTTTCACCGGCGCCGGCCGGACCATGGAGCAGTGCTCACAAGGTTTACGAATGCCCGGAGGTTGAGTGGCATAAGATGTACTTTTGCTATGCGGCTAAGGCTCATCCGGAAATTTCGAAGAAGGATGAATTAATCATTACGTATGTTTGCAATTCCACCGATTTTTGGCAGATGGCGGCGGATACGCGGATTTATCGGCCACGTTTTTTGAGGATGAAATTTGCCACCCAGGCAAAAGGGGAACATTTTGTACACCATAAAAGGGATTGATTAAAAAAGATATGATACTGGAAGCAAGAATCTTGACTTCTTCGGCGTGTGATGCGAGAATGTCAGGTGTGAAATTGCCGGCGATGAGTTCCGCCGGTAGCGGCAATCATGGCCTGACAGCTATTTTGCCTATTTGGGCGGTAAAAGACCATGTGAGCCATTCAGACCGGAAAGACGTTCTAAAGGCGATTGCTCTGAGTCATATCATAACGGGATATATTAAATCACATACCGGCAGGTTATCTGCTGTGTGCGGCTGCTCAGTCGCGGCAGGAGCCGGCGCCGCTGCGGGGACGGCCTATCTTATGGGCGGAGATTTACGCCGTATCGCAAGTGCAATAAAAAACTTGATCGGGGACCTGGCGGGTGTTATCTGTGATGGGGCAAATCAGTACTCAGGGAATGATCGAGACCGACAGAATTATACTCCAAATAATGGTGGAAAAACAATTTGGTGACTACAGAAAGTGAGGTAAAGGTTATGGATAAGCTATATGAAGATTCGGAGACGGGCTGCTGCCCGAGATTCGATCCTGAGCCGTGGGATGAAAAAGAAGTGACGTTTCAGGACAAATTATTTGTCAAAGATCACGTCAGGAGTTTCTTTCACATCCCGCTGAACTTTGGGAAAGTCATGGTCAGGAACATGGAGAAGATTCAGCAGGCCGATGCCCTTGTGCCGACACCCGTTATGCTCTCGGATGAGAAGTCTCTCTGGGGCAGCGATATCTATATCGCGGTCGCCAGGGAGGTGCCGGGGGCAACTATGGCGAGGATATCAGGGACTTTTCTTACGAAGGTTTTTGAGGGGCCGTACAAAAACGTAGGCAAATGGGCGCAGGAAATGAAAGCCTACGTAAAATCGAAGGCCAAAAAGATTAAGAAGATGTACTTTTTCTATACGACCTGCCCGAAATGCGCCGAGTTTTACGGCAAGAATTACACCGTTATTTTGGCGAAGATTTGAGTGACGAATCCTGAATGCGTTTGATTTAAAGGAGAACCCCTCAATAAATTGAGGGGCTAAATATTATGTTTGGTGAGAGTGCGACTGCTATAACAATACTGTTTATTATCTTTGCCGCGGGTATAGGTGCTTTTGTCAGAAAAAGAAGCAGGGACAAGTGCCTGCGGGATTTCGAGCGGAACATGGTGACGCTGGAACAGAAATCCGGCAAGACAATCTGGGGCAAGCTGAGGGTCGAAAATACCGGGTTGGAATTTGTCTATCCCGAAAAGCACAAAGACGAAGAAGGGCATGATGAGACCAGCTACATTCTATACAAATACGAGTACCCGGATATTGCAGTGGTGGTTCGCTTCCATGATGAACTAAGCGAACAAAATAAGAGGGCAAGAGAAAAAGAATTAAAAAGGACATATCACCCCGGGTTCTGGCGCAGGCTCAAAAGGCGAATCCTGAACGTTTTTCGAACCGTCAGAGATTCGGTAGTGGAGATTGTCAATCTACTGATTAGCCAGGCCAAGAAGGCCACACCCGCAGGCAAAGTGCTGACTTCTCAGGACAAGTACGTTTCGCAGATGAAGCAGGAACTGATGGCCTCGGCGGGGACTTCCTTCGAGCCTTTGCTGGAAAGATATATCGGCCACAAAGTTGTGCTCGAGATGATTAAGGGCGACAAGATATTCGAATACTGCGGCGTGCTAAAAGAATATACAGCGGAGTTTATCGAAATCATGGACGTCAATTACGCTGCCAAGCTGGGCCAGCCGACCAGGACAGCGGACCTCGTCGTACCCCGCAAACACGGCCTCATCCGACATCTGGCGGAATAATATTCATATTCGAGATAAAAGGCTTCAATATCCCCTGCTCATGTTCGTTACATCCTGGGAGTCAAGGAGTAGCATGAGCGAGTAGCTGCTGATGTAACCTTGCGAGGGCTATGAATGTGTGTGGCCGCAGTTTCAACCGCCCCGAAGTTTTCTCCCAGCGGTATATGCTGGCTGGAGTTACTTCAAGACGCTCTGCAAACTCCGATACTGAAAGCTTGAGTTGACTTCGCAGTCTTGCCACCGATTTGCCTGTTGGTCGGATTCGCGGAAGTTCGCTGGTTTCTGTATCAATATCAACACCAAAAATATCGGCGATCCGGTCATCGGCAATGGTTTTGCCGGCACCGGCAACGGAATCAGGCAGTGAGATATCGCCGGCAATCAATTCATTTGCGCCAACGTTGCGAAGCGTGAATAACAGTTCGGGCCGGCTGTCAAGCCGGTTGCCGACGCCGTATAAAACAGCGGCAATATGTTTACACATTCCAGCCCAGTCAGGACAATTGCAGCGCATCTCGATTTGTCCCGGCAAAGGCAGTAATCCCTTAGTACGATCGGTTACTATGGACATGACATGATCAGATAATCGTCCCTGAAGCAGTTCGAGCATCGATCCAATTTGTCCGCTGCATCGGCTTTTTATCGCCTTCCAGATGGAAGCCTTCAGCGGTTTGATCTTAATTTTGACGTTATAGAGTTCCGACCCAATGACAATGGCCTTGATTTGCCCGGTTTCAACAGTCAAGTGACAGACCGAGCCGTTACGCGCATAAGTTCGACCGCGAGGTAGCCGGTTTTCAAAATCAGAAAAAGACTCAAGATGTTCACACCACGCCTTGCCCCAGAAACTGCGGGCAATGGTTCGTCCCTCGATTTCGACAGGTTGAATGTTCTTGCCCTTTTTGCGAAGTTGCTGCATTTTCCGCAGAGCCTTCGCTCGTCGCCGAGCTACCGAAACATAAGGACTCCAATAGTATGCCATAGTGAATACCCTCTATAATTGAGCGCGGGTGACATCGAGACGCACCAGACGCAGAATTTCATCATCCGGCAGTTCGGTCAGGTTCTCCTCACTGTTGGAGGCGAGAATTCCATCGGCCATCTTTTGCTTTTCAGAAATCAGGGCATCAATCCGTTCTTCGACTGTGCCGGTAGTCACAAATTTATGGACGAGGACATTACGTTTCTGGCCAATACGGAACGCCCGGTCCGTGGCCTGATTCTCGACAGCGGGGTTCCACCAGCGATCAAAATGGATTATATGAGACGCCGCCGTTAGATTCAATCCCGTCCCACCGGCTTTGAGAGAAAGAACAAAAAATGGTGGACCGTCATCGCTTTGAAATTGTTCGATCAGTTTTTTACGTTTTCGCACCTGGGTCCCACCGTGCAGTATCAGCCCTGTACGGCCGAACACAACCGCCAGGTAATCCGCCAGAGGCTCCGTAATCTCGCGGAATTGTGTGAAAACGAGCGCCTTTTCCTGACGGGAAGCTATTTCCTCGCAAATCTCCCGTACTCTGATGAATTTTCCGCTGTCAACAGGAGCGTATCGGCCATCGCCATTCAGTTGGCTGGGATGGTTGCATATCTGCTTCAGACGCATCAGAGATTGTAATACTGCTCCGCGACGGGCCATACCATCCGCTGTTTCCAGCGTAGTTTTCAATGTCTGAACCGTGTTTTCGTAGAGTATTATCTGTGATTTGCTCAATCTGCAATAGCAGGATACTTCAGTTTTTTCCGGCAGGTCAGCGATAATATTGCGATCCGTTTTCATACGCCGCAGAATGTACGGCCCGACCAGACGTCGCAACGGAGCAAACTGGTCATGTTCTCTTGCCTGGAGAGTCTTGATGAATGATTTGAAAACGGTTGCCGAACCCAGCAACCCCGGGTTAAGAAAGTCGAACAACGACCATAAATCGCCTATACGATTCTCGACCGGTGTACCGGTTAGAACGATACGCGCCTGGGCGGAAAGTTTCTTGGCCGCCTTGGTTTGTCGAGTCGAAGGATTCTTGATCGCCTGGGCTTCATCGAGAATAACCAGCCTCCAGCTCACGTTCCTCAACCACGTCTGACGGGTCAACATGGAATATGTTGTCACAGCCAGATCAGTTTCAGCCAGCATTTTCTCAGGACATTCTGCTATCCGATCTATCCTGTCACGGTCTGTTTCAGCCGGATGAAGAAAGGTCAGTTTCAAAGACGGTGTAAAACGACGGGCTTCATTGCGCCAGTTGCCCAGCAGTGAAGCCGGTATGACCAGCAATGAAGGCTTGTTTGCTTGTTTCGATCTAATGTTCTTACAATACAATAGTAACGCCAGCGTCTGAATCGTTTTGCCCAGTCCCATATCATCAGCCAGACATGCACCCAAACCAAGCTCCACAAGAAAATACAGCCATGCAAGCCCTTCTCGCTGATATGGTCGCAACGTTGCCTTCAACTTCGTACCGGCATCGACCATATCAAGTGTGTCCGGCTCGCGCAGGCCGGCGAGAATCTCCCGCATCGAATCACCGGCGGAGACATACACCCACTGTGTTTCCTGGTCGGCCTGCTCTTCGTGTTTCAAGTCAGCAGATGCTCCCGCCAGCATCCGCATCCCTTCGATGAATGACACTTCACCGTTACGGGCCTGGCTGCGCAACTTTTCCCAGTGATTAATCGCCTCCTGCAGTTTTTCACTATCGATCTCAACCCATTGCCCCTTAAACAAAACCAGGCCATCGCCACCGGCGAGAAGTTCTTCCACTTCATCCGGCGAAAGCTGCTCCTCTCCGAGAGCAACGCCAACATTGAAGTCCAGCACGGCATCAGCGCCGAGTTTGGATTTGCGTTTTTCCCCAATAGTGACTGAAACCGCCGGACGAACACGTTT
>DAOVMB010000141.1 GCA_030630905.1 Sedimentisphaerales bacterium | reverse complement strand
GTATGCAGCCCAGGCCCAGCGGGGGTCGCTCAGTTTCTCAATGTGCACAGCCATGAGTGATTCCCTTTCGGTATTCCCAACCAATGTGCCACATAGTTCGAGCCTGTGGTTGGACGTTAGTGCATATCCACGGTCACTGCAAGTTCAGGTTCATTTCTAAACGCGCCTGGGTCAGAGACTCATGTATGCCAATTCCCAACTCCACGTGCTCCACAAATCTTGCCAGAGCGATGAGCATATCGATCCCCGCTTCTGCCTGTTCTTGTGTATTGCCCTTCTTAACCATATCACCATGAACCAATAACTGGCGATTGGCTTCCATAATCGAGGCCAACTGACCTCCTTCTATTTTGACCAAACTATGGATTTGGGCTAATGGATTGCCCCCCTGCTCCATCTCTCGGCTCAGGGCATCGATAAGGTCTTGGGCCAGACCATCGGTCGAACTGAGGATTAGGTATCCGCCCGGCATTGCCAGGGACGGACGAATATTGAATCGCTGGTCCAGTTTTGTCTTGTCCTCGATCTGCGAGGTGGAGAAGTAGGCTACGGTGAGCTTAGTTTCTCTGTGAATAGGGCGGTCGATAATCAGTCCAGGCATCGCCTGCTGTCCACGCGTGAAGTTAACAAGCCCCACAGCCTTCTGCCACGCCTCCTCAACTACCTCATCGAAGTCCTCCGGGTGGCGGAGCCGCAGGATCGCAGCAAAGGCCGGCAGCTTTATTATTGGCGTACCGATCGCCGGGTCATACTTCTGCTCGGCCACGATGAAGCGGATCTCAGGCCTGGTCTCCGCCAGAACCTCTTCTGTCAGATCACGCCCGCTGAAGAAGATGCCCATCATGTTCTCGAAGAATATTAATCCGGATGTACGCTCGGGAAAGAGGTCGTCCTTTGCGGCATAGAATTGATGCAAGTCTCGGTATAAAGTTAAGGCTGCTATACGACGGGGCACCGATAAGTTCGGCAAAACACCCTCATCAGGCTTCTTTGGCAAAGCAAAGGCGGCAGGACTTGTTTGAGCGACTGTCTTACCGTCTACCGATGCTCGGAAAACCAGCGTGCTGTCCTTGATGTACAGTCCCAATGCCAGCCAATTCGAATCTCGTATTGATTCAACGATTCCCGAGAAAGACAGTGCCGCTAAAGGATTTTCGTCCGCTTGATTGAAAAGCTGAGCAACGTCGGGAATTTGCATCAGGAGCTTGAGGTCGGCAAAAGCTGTCGCGATGGCATCAGGCTTCGCTTGGCGCTTCGCAGCCTGGTAGCTGGATTTCGACGCCAAACTTGCGCCTTCGGCTTCAGCGCGAAGCTCCAGGACAGCTCTTAGCCCTTCCGGGCGGTTGGCAATAATGAATCGTTTACCGATAATCGCATGTGCTTCTTTTCCGTCGAATGTCCATGCCGTGACATCTTGGTACTGAGTCGATGCAACACGGCTGGACTGACCTTGTTTCTCGGCTTCGGATCGGGCTATTCTGAGAAGTATTTCGTGAAGCCGTTCCAGCATGTACTCATCTTCGGCATCGATGATAAGCAATACCGTATCTTCCGGACAAACGGCAAAAGTAATTCCTCCGCCTGTAAGCTTTGCAAGGGCGGTCCGCCAGTCCGTGCCCAATTCGGTCTCCATATAGCCGAGGAGAGTGAGGAACTCCTGAAACTGCGGTTTTGATACCTGCTCCTGGTATAACGGCAAAGCAGTGATAGCAGCGGTCGCTTTCTTGCCGGCAAGTAGTTCGAGCAAAGCTTTCGGCTCAGACAACTCCAATGAAATCACCGCATCTTGCGGAATCCATCGGATCGCCGGAGGCAAGGTCTGCCCCGCCGAAACGCTCTGCAACACAAATACGGCCAACATAAGGATCAATACAAGTCTAAATTTCGCAAACACAATATACCTCCAGTGCTTATCGTAACAATCGTTTGTATTTAATACCAGGATGAACTATGATATTGACCAAATGTTACCAATATGTTACGGCTTTGTCCTTTTTTTGTTACCTTTTCCGATTTTCATTTTTTCTTTTTCTTCTCTTAACCACAAAAAAGAACTAAAAGGCCGACTCCGAAAGACAAGCCCATCGTACTTGAGTTGTGAACCCTATGGAACCGCAGCCAGTATCTCCTTTCTCGATCCTCTGTACATTCACACGACGTTAAAGGTTACAGTCTCGGTGATAAAGCGTTATGTTCCTCGTAGCGAAAACTTGTCACATATCGCGCCAATAGAAGCACAGGCTTGCCAGGATAACGGATGCGATGGTCGGCAGCCCGTATCCTAAAGTCACGCGGAACAAAGAAAAGTCGTCGAATTTTTCGCCCTCGAAGAAATCGGGTTTGCTCGCCTTTGGCTTAGGCTGGACGCCGGAAAGAACGCTGAAAAAATTGGTCACCTGATCGGTAAAAACATCGGCATCCTGTACGTTAGCGTTGTCCTTCGCCTCGGCATCGGTCTCTCGCCAGGAGTGGCGAAGTTGTGTGGATATCGCCCGGTTCAAACTGATAGGTGAGAACTCCTCCAATGAGAAGAAGCTCAAAATCAGGCCTATCGGGTACCAGACGAAGATAAGTACTACCACTGCTAACAGTGGCTTTCGCAGCAGTGTCCCGGTGAGAAATCCCAGCGACACGAGGAAAGTCAATACGAGTCCGACCACACACAGAGCGGTGACAATTCCATAGACAGTCACTGTGTCCTCCGGTACTGGGCGTTTCGCCAGTATTACAAGGACAATCGCAGGGATTATCACCACCAGGTAGACGCTCAAAACAAGTACGACTCGGGCCGACCACGTGGCCAGCAGGTATTCAAAGCGGCTTACTGGCCGGCACAAGATTCCGTCAGCCAACGTTTCGGTTCGCGATCCTGATACTGGGGTGACCCCGAGCACGACAACAACAAAAAACCAGGGAAACACCAGGTACGGAAACAAAAGTGACGCGATTAGCGTGCCGTCCTGGAAGTTAGACCAGTTCGAGCCGACCAGCAGTAAAGTCAACAGCGCAGTGGCCCCCAGCCAAAGACGAACCAGCCGACTGCACCACAAGGTTTTCATGTCATGCCGGAGAATCGCCATGTAGGGCATCATTCGTGTGCCGATCTTTGAAGTTTTAGCGGTGGAATCCATGGGCTTCGTCCTCTTGCAGCAATTGGAGATAAGCGTTCTCGGTCGCATTCTGACCGGAATGGATTGCCTGGAGTGAGAGATTGCTCGCGTCGACAAGTTTAAGGATATCGGCCAGCGAGCGGGAGCGACTGCGACCATCGGCAATTCGTACAAGCAATGCCTGGCCGGTGTCAACCATTGCATCAATGCCTTCCAGGTTAGCTACCTCGTGGGACAGACGCCGGACATCTTCTGCTGCGCCTTCCAGTTCCAGGGTGAAATCGTGACGGCGAAGACGCTGCTTCATGTCCTGCATCGAACCGGTGAAAATCATGCGTCCCTCGTGCATCACGCCCAGGTGATCGCAGATCTGATCGATATCGCTGAGAATGTGTGTGGCAACGACAACAGTTTTAGTCTTTCCCAGTTCGCGGATGAGTTCCAAAGTGAATCGCCGGGCCGATGGATCCAGGCCGGCGGTGGGCTCGTCCCATAACAGAAGCGGCGGATCGGCGACGAGGGAGGCGGCAATTCCCAGCCGAGTACACATCCCGGTAGAAAAGGTCTGGATCCGCTGACCGGTAGCTCCGAGCAATCCCACGGAGCGAAGCAAAGCGGATATTCGCGGCTTACGAACCTCACCCGGCAGCCGAGACAACCTGCCAAGAAGGTCCAGGTATTCGATAGGCCGCAGGTTGCCGGGCAATTTCGGATTTGTTGGCAGATAGCCAATCTGAGAACGAACACCAACCGCATTAGGCCCGCACGATTTGCCGAAAACCTGCGCCTGACCCGCTGTGGGGCGCTGCAATCCTAACAAAAGACGCAGTGTTGTCGTCTTGCCCGCACCGTTGGGGCCTAATAATCCGAAGACAGAACCACGTGGCACTTCCAGATTCATGTCGTTGACCGCAATTAGCCGTTGACTGTAAATCTTCGTCAGATGCTCTGTTCGGATCGCCAGATCCATCTTAAGTTCCTCACCCACGCTTGATCGTGTAGTCATGGCATTATCTTCCCATACAAATCATACCGGGCATTCTTCCGTCTTTGAGCGGTTCCAACAAACTCGTTCCGGATATCATCATTGTAAGGACTTGTTCGCCACAATCAAGCTATTCTCGACAAGAGTTTATGGCAGAACAAGATCAATTGGAAAATTTCAGCTTTGTGAAAATTTGCTTGCCTTTCGGATAGCCGGGCTTAGAATCTGGATAAATCAATATCCGTAGTAATGATTTATTTGACGTAATCGATCTAAACATGGCCAAATTAACATAGTCAAAATCCTTATTCATTCAATGCTCAATTAACAAAGGATCATTATCATGAGAGTATTTGCCAAATTTTCGCCGTTCTGTTTCTTCTTGATGTTATCGTTTTTATACGCTTTCACTGCCAGTGCCGGTGTGCAGCCTCATGGCGGCATGATGCGTTACCCGGATGTCAGCTCGACTCATATCGTGTTTGTCTATGCTGACGACATCTGGGTGGTTCCGCGATCAGGCGGAACAGCCTTCCCATTGGCAAGTCCTCCCGGTGGAGAAGCCTTCCCGCGATTCAGTCCGGATGGACACACTATTGCATTCAACGGCAATTATGACGGAAACAACGATATCTACACAGTATCCGTCGAAGGGGGAATCCCGCAACGGGTGACTTATCATTCAAGTGGTGAGCGCCTGTGTGACTTTTCTTTTGACAACCGACTCTTATTCGCAATGAATGGACTGGGAGGACTTGGAAGACAGGCCCAATTGTTCACTGTGCAGCAAGCCGGCGGTCTGCCGAAACAATTGCCGGTGCCTTACGGTGGTTATGGGACTATCTCAGGCGACGGCCAATGGCTCGCTTACACGCCGCGCAACCGTGATTTCAGAACATGGAAACGTTACCGCGGCGGCTGGGCTTCGGACATCTGGCTTTTCCACTTGGGTAATCATACTTCAAGAAAAATCACTGATTGGGAAGGCACCGATACAATTCCCATGTGGCAAGGCAAAAAAATCTATTACCTTTCGGATGCCGGACCGAATCACCGCCTTAATATTTGGTGCTATAATCTGGAGACGAACGAAAGAAAACAGGTTACAAATTTCAAGGATTACGATATAAAATGGCCTTCCAATGGCCCCGGCCCGAACGGCGAGGGCGAGATTATCTTTGAATACAATACCAAACTCTACCTGCTGAACCTGGCCGGCGAGCAGGCAACACCTGTCAATATCTCGATTCCCGGCGCCCGTCCGAAGCTACGTCCGATTCGCAAAGACGTGAGCGGGCGACTTTCGGGATGGTATCTATCTCCCAATGCCAAGCGTGTGCTGGTTCAAAGTCGCGGCGATATCTGGTCGCTGCCCGCCAAGAACGGCAGCCCTCGCAATCTCACGCGCACGAGCGGTATCGCCGAACGCGAGCCTTCCTGGAGTCCCGATGGAAAATGGATTACATACTTGTCGGATGAATCCGATGAAAACGAACTTGTTATCCGCCCTGCCGATGGACAAGGCAAGCCGGAAACCGTCACTTCTATGGGAGCCGGCTACCGCTACCAACCGATCTGGTCGCCCGATTCGAAATGGATGCTACTGGTCGATCATGAAAGCAAGTTTTATCTCTTCGACGTCGAAAAGCGGCAAGTCCGTTATTTCGACCGCATCAACATAACCGGGTGGAATTGGGGTGTTCCCATGCACTTCAGTTGGTCGTCCGACTCCCAGTGGCTAACATATAATAAACCCAATATGGACAACATGAACGTAATCATGCTTTACAATGTCCGGAAAGATGAATCCCACCAGGTCACCAGAGGCATGTTTATGGACTATCTGCCTACATTTGATCGTAAGGGAGAATTCCTGTACTTCTTCAGTCAACGAGAAATCTCAAAACCCAAATATGCAGATGCGGGCCTGACCTTTACTTACCAGGACACAGCCATGTTGCATGCCGTTCCGTTGCGAAAGGATGTCCCGAATCCATTTAAGGCAAAGAGTGACGAGGAAGAGGCGGATAAAGACGAAAAGGACAAAGAGAAGGATAAGGAGAAAGACGGTGACTCCGGCGAAAAGCCTGAGGGCGAAGATCCCAACGACGCAGACAGCAAAGAGTCTGAGAAGAAAAGCAGTGATGATGAAAAATCGTGCGATTCTGCTGACAAGGACAATGATAAGGAAGATGACAAGAAGGATAAAGACAAGGAAAAATCCAAACCTCTCGATATTGACCTGGAAAATATGGAGATGCGTGCTTTCCGCGTGCCTATTAAACGCGGACGATTCGCTTATTTGGCCATCAGTGATAAGAACCATGTAATCTATCTGCGCCGCGGGGAAGAAAGTGCCCTCCAGTCCTTCGATCCCAACAGCGAAAAACGCGAGGAGAAAACGATCCTCAAAAAAGTAAACTTCGTGCAAATGACGCCGGACGGCAAGAAGCTTCTCGTTCGCAGTGAGGGTAAGACCGGTATCATCGACGCCAAGGCCGACCAAAAGCTCGAGAACCTTCTCGTAACCAAACCGATGAATGTAATGATTCAACC
>DAOVMB010000049.1 GCA_030630905.1 Sedimentisphaerales bacterium | reverse complement strand
GCACAGGTTCAATGTTGCTTTCCTTCGGATCGAGCAGATTTACGGCAAAGAATCTGGCTGGCTGCTCGCCGATGCTCAGGCGGTACGTGCCGGCCCGGTCGGTCCCGGGGAAGCGAAGAGAGCCGGAAGCGCTGGACCTGATTTCTGTGCCGGAAAAATCAGGCCCGTCGATTAGAGCTGTGATTTGACCGTCGAGACCCTCGACAACAATCGGCTCGCCGACTTTTAAGTTCATCTCCTGACTACCTCCGAGCTGCATGCCCAGAAAGCCGGCGGCGTTATAGCAGAAAAGAACGAAACCCGGTTCGAACGGCCAGTTGCTTTGCAGCACGTCGAATCCGGCGAGCAGGAATACGCTGCCGTTTCGACGCAGAAGGGCCAGAGCCGGTGTTTCGTTGAACTCAGCGAGAACCTCAGCGTCGCGGGGCAGTATCATTCTGTGGCATTTTGCAACAAACAGGTTCGTCATATCGACGTATTTCAACACCGGGTGTTTCGTTCTCCAATCGACGATTACCTGGTTTTCGAGCTCTTGAGGGGCCGACACATCGATACCATTCGGCGGCCGGCCGAAAACGAGATAGCGGCACTTAGGCAGCACCGCGGGTACGTGATTGTCAAGCACGACCATATCATAGCGTTGTTCGACGCTCAGATCATTGTGGTCCATTGCATCGAATTGTGCCGGGCTTTGAAGCTCGAGTTTGGCCAACGGACAAGCCTGTAGCGCCGATTCTAGTACCTTGTTTCCGCCGGTCACGAGCAGTACCGACAGTTTCTTCGGAGCGGGCAGAATTGCCCAGGCGGCGTCATCGCAGTTCAGACAGTCCGGTTGCGGCTCCGATTCGTCGGAACCCTGCAACTTTCTGACCTCGAGCACTCCGGCCTCGGCATACGATAAAGAAAAATCCACCGCTAACTTGCCGGGCCGGACGGCATCCGACGCCTCATCGGCCCTTCGCGGCGGAACTGTCACTGACCTGACCGCACGCACATCGTTATTGATGCTGAGTTGCACATCACAGGTTGTCGGCGCGGAACCATAATTAGCCAGGGTAGCGAAAACATTTACCTCTTCGGGATTTTCGTACGACCTTCGTGCTTGCATAGCGGTTACGGCAACGTTCTGTTGTGATTCGCCCATGCAGTGAAAGGTCAACTCGTCGGACCCGACCACTATCCGGTTCAGGTCGCGGATTTGCCCGTCGCTGAACAGTACAAGCCGGGCCGGTTCTTCGGCGCTCATGTAGTCGGCTTCGACGCCGGGCGACTGCGCGAAAGCGCGGGCCACGACAATCGCCTCGGCCAGTGACGAAACACCATCGCTCGGTGTGATTGCCTCTACTGCCCGGATCAACTGCTTCTTGTCGGAGGTAAAGTTGCACATGACCTTGGCACGGTTGTCGAATGCGATGACCATCGTCTGGTCAGACTCATCTCTCAATGAATAGAAAGCTTTGCTTCGCAGCGACTCAACGAATACTTTGGCTTGCTCTTTAGCGGCCTCCAGACGGCTCGGCTTGACGTCTGTCGCGTTCATACTGGCGGATCGATCTATCAATAACACGTATCGGAGCGCCGGGCCGGCAATCAGCGAAAGAATCGGCCCGGCCAGAGCAAGCAGTATGGCCAGCAAAACCAGTAATTGCAGCAACAGCAGGATATTGCGCCTGAGCCTTTGAAACGGAGCGTTGACCTGCAGGTCCTGAACCGCCCGTTTCCATAGCAGCGTGCTCGATACAATCTGCTCGCGCCGTTTGAGCTTGAGAAAATACAGCAGCAACAGCAGCGGCACGGAAATCGCAGCGGCATAAAAAGCTGTCAAAGGTGTCAGCCATTCCATAAATTCAAGCTCCAAACCCAAATTCGGCCGGACTAACGAAGCAGACGAATCCGCCGTAAATAATTCAGTACGAGCGATTCCACCGAATCAGCCGAATTGGCGAGTACATATACGGCGCCCCGGCGGGTGCAGAAATCCTTCAATTCATTACAATACGCAGTCAGGTTTCGTTTATAGTACTTCGACAGCGCGGCGCTGACGGTAATCTCGGCGGCGTCGGCATCTTCGATATCAATCAGCTTCAACTCGCCGCTCAGGTCGGGCGAAAGCTCCTGAGGGCAGAGCACCTGTATCGCGTACAAGTCGTATTGTCTGCCGATCAATCGGCGCAAGCCCGAATCGTAACCTTCCTTAAACAGAAAATCGCTCAACACAATCATCACCCCTGAGCCGATGCGCCCGGCGGCTAACTGCCGGCACGAATTATCAAAATTCAAGAGCCCATCGCATTCAGTGGTCAAAAGGCATTCCGCCATTTTGTCCAGGTAATTGCGGCCCCGCATATTAGCAAGCTGGGCCGTTACTCCGTCGGCGATAAAACTGATGGTGACCCGGTTGTTATTGACGAGGCTGACGTATCCGAGAGCGGCGGTGAGTTTCTTGATAAAAAGCTCTTTCGAAGGCTTGCCAAAACTCATCGAAGCGCTCGCATCGGCAACGATATGGACGGTCAGGTCCTGCTCTTCGAGATAAAGCTTCAGAAACAATTGTTCCAGCCGGCCGTAAACGTTCCAGTCCACAAACCGCAGATCGTCGCCTGCGACGTACGGGCGATGGTCGGCGAATTCCACGCTCTGGCCGCGGCGTTTGGAACGCCGCTCGCCCTGGAGCTTGCCCTGCAGAATCTTACGGCTCAGAACGTCGAGCGTATCCAGCCGGCTCATAAAAACCGGATCGAGCAAATCCGTCAGTTTTCTTTGTCTATGGGACATCAAGTTTCTGCTCCAGATTTTTCGGGGTGCTTGCCATGACCTGATCGAGAACCTCATCCGTTCTAATCCCTTCGGCCTGGCCTTCGAAATTCAGCAGAATTCGGTGCCGCAGAGCGGGCTTTACGGAAGCCTCGATATCGTCGAAACTTACATGGTAACGCTCGTCGAGCATCGCACGGACCTTGCCCGCCAGAACGAGGGCCTGAACGCCGCGGGGCGAGGAGCCGAAACGAACGAAACGGTTTGTGACATCCGGTGCAAACTCCCCCTGCGGATGCGTGGCCAATACCAGGCGGATGGCATAGTCCTGAACGTGCTCAGCGATAACGACGTGCCGCACCAGATCCTGGGCTTGCATAATCTGCTCGGTCCCGGTGACACTTTCGGCCCTAGGATCTTCGCCTGTTGTCGTTCGGTCGATAATTGTACGAAGCTCCTCGCGATTACTGTAAGGTACGAGCAATTTGAAGAAGAACCGGTCCAACTGTGCTTCGGGCAAAGGGTAAGTGCCTTCCTGCTCGATGGGATTCTGCGTTGCAAGGACCATGAACGGTTCGGGCAGTTTGCGGATTTGTCCGCCGCTGGTGACCGTATGCTCCTGCATCGCTTCGAGCATGGCCGACTGGGTCTTGGGAGTGGCGCGGTTGATTTCGTCGGCCAGAATGATCTGTCCGAAGATGGGGCCGGCCTGGTATTGAAACTGTCGCTTTCCGGTCGCTGCGTCTTCCATCACGATATTGGTGCCGATGATATCGGCTGGCATCAAATCGGGCGTGAACTGGATACGCCGGAACTCCAGCGAAAAAACGTCGCTAAGCGTGCGCACAAGCAGCGTCTTGCCCAGTCCCGGCACTCCCTCCAGCAGAACGTGCCCGCCGCAGAACAGGCAGATGAGCACGTCTTCGACGATTGTCTCATAGCCGACGATAACCTTACCTATCTCGCGGCGTAATGAGTCGAACATCTTACGAAAGTCCCGGCATTGTTCCTGAACCTCTTTTTCCTTTTTTGACATTTCAATTATCTCCCAAGGATCTATTCATTATTTATCGTTTTGTCATCCTGCCTGTGTTCGGCAGCTTTTTGTTTTGCCCTGAGCAGTCTTTGAATGTGTGAGTTGTCCTCGAGTGCCTCTGTTTTGTCCGGTACGGATTTCTCGGGTTTCTTGTCCGTCTTTGTCTCAGCACGTTTCGCAGTCTCTGTAGTTGGCAGATCGCCCTTGTAATCTTTGCCGGCCTGATAGCGCCGTGAAGCGCTTTGGTCCGCTTTGCGGGCCGAAAGCTGGTCGCGAAGTGTTCGCCTTCTGGCGCGGAGACGTTCGAGAGTCTGGTCGGCCTTCCTTTCGGACTTTTTAAGGCGGACAAAAGACGCTGCCCGCCGGGCGATTGCCCGGACGTCCAGGATAACTCTGCGCGTTGCAACGTCCAGCAAGAACAGCGCCAGTAAGATAAACATTAGCGGCCTTAGCAGCGGCATCTCGGTTTCGGGGAATTTCAGCCCGGCATAATCGAAAAGGTCGGCCTGATTGGGATCGGAGCTTAGGATTCGCCCGCCACTGATGTCACTGACCTCCGCGAGCAGCGGCGCGTTGTCGGAGAGGTCGCGAAACTCGGGCGCGAAGGGAATCGTTACGGTCGTATGGGTGAAGTGTATCGTCGTGTCTTCTGCGAACTTCCGGTATCGCAGGTTCACGATGTAGCTACCGGAAGCGGCCGCCTGGAACTGGCCGTGATACTGGCCTGGCCCAATCTGTGTCAGTTCGAGCGCGCCGGTCGATACGTCCGGTGCGATGATTTGGCCCTCGATATTCGCGAACTGGATGAATTTACCCTCGGCGTCAATCGCATCGACGTTGATTGTCACCTGGCGGCCCTGAACGTCGGCGAAGACTTCGCAATCGGCCGACTGGGACGGTTTGGCCGCCCAGCGAACGGCCTGTTCCCAGAATCTTTCGAAACCGCTCCACTGCAGCCAGCTTGAGGCCCATCTGCTGTCCACAGAGCTGGTGAACACAGCGCATCGGCCAAGCCCGGATTGACAAGTCGCGAGGATGGGATCTGACTGGCTGCTGGTCAGAACTACTTGATTGAGACCGCCTTTTGGCCCGGTCACTACATAGCCGTCGAGGTTTGGCATGGAGCTGGATATGCCCTTGATAATCTCACTCAGAGAATAAGTAATCTGAGGCGAGAATGTCTCCTCGATAATCAAAGCGCGCCGAACGACCTGGGCCTCCTTGATAAATATCTGTGGTAACTGCTGGGGGTCCTTGACATCATAGAAGCGGCCTCCCGTCGATTGGGCGACTCTCAACAGGCTTTGTACGTCCATGGCCGAATGTGGAAAAATAGCTACGCCGGTGCATGTAATCCCGGCTTCTCTGCATTGAGCGAGCAACTGGTTGGTCGGCGCCACAGGGTCCCCGTCGCTGATGACGATGACATGCTTTTGAGCAGCGTCGCAGTCCTTGAGCTTGTCGTAGGCGGCCTGCAGATGATCGTGAAGGCTGGGCATGTCACCCATCTGCATTTGTTCGATCGCGGCGATGACGGTCTTCTTGTCACCCGCCGGGGCAAGGGGAAAAACCCAATCGCTTGGCCCCTGCCAGTTATAAGCTAATATGCCGATCAAATCCAGCCGGCTCAGAGTCCGCACCGCAGCGAGAGCGACCCTTGTGCCCCAGTAGTTGCCCTGCGGCATCTCGCAGGCATGCATGATCAGCACCAGCGCTCCTTTGGGCAATTGCTTTTTCTGAGGCGGGTCCAGATCGACGGGAAGGATTTCCGCTACCGGCGAACCGATCCATCCTCCGGCGCCGAAGGATTGAGGCCCCCCTACCATAATCAGGCCCCCGCCGAGATCGGTCACGTAACGGCAAAGCATTTCCTGCTGTTGGTATGAGAAGTTACCACAGCCGGCATTGACCAGTATGACGGCATCCGTGCCTATCAGTCTGGACAGCTTGTCCGGGAATTCGGCCGTAGTCGTATACCGCACGTCCATATCGGTATTCTGCAATGCCCGCTCCAAAGCCCGGCCGGTCGAGCCATCTGCATCGACTACCAAAATATTGCCGGGACCGGCGACATAAGTGATCGTACTGGCGCGGTTGTTTTGGACAATTTTGTCCTGCCACGGCTCATCGGGCATAAATACGGCCTCGAACTCGTGTATGCCGTGTGTTCCTACGGGCATCGATATTGTCTCGACGTTTGTGCCCGGTTCCAAATCTACCGCCACGGCAATCTCCGGCGAGCCGGGGACAAGATCGACCGGCTCGTCATTAAGATTCAAAAGCAGCTTGCCGCGGGTGCTCGTTGTACTGTTGAGAATAAATCGCAGCGAAACGGTCTGGCCGCTTCTTGCTTTGGTGGGCGCGGCCAGGCGTTTGAAAACGACTTCGTTATCATACGAGTATCGTAGCGGCAGCACGTCGATAGGAATTTTGTTGGCCGCGGCGATTCGAGCTGCTTCTTTCAGGTCGCCGCCGGTCTCGTTGCCTTCGCTGACGAGCAGGATTCGAACGGCCGTGTCTGGAGGAGCAATGGCCATCGCCATTTGGACGCCGTCAGCCAGTTTGCTCTGTTGGCCGTTAAGCGTGGTGTTTCTCTGGCGGATTGCAATGTCACCGCCCGGCAGCTTTGAAATACTGGCGGCCTCGGCAACGTCAACAACGGCCAACTGGTCGCCAGCGGCTTTGTCGGCCAGGGCATGGGAAAGATAATCCAGGGCCGCCTTCTGAAGATTAGAGGGAATTGACTGGCTTCGATCTATCACGGCAACCAAAGTCATACGCCGGCTGATCCTGGTGAGCATTGGCCGGGCCAGTAAGGCAATAAGAATTATGACAACCAGGCAGCGCAGAACGATAGCCAGCACTCGGCGGACCGAGCCCAGGGCGGCAAGATTTCGCAACCCGAGCCAGGCTATCGGCACCAGCAGAATGCACCCCACAAGCCACCATGGCTGGCTGAAATAGAAACCATACGAATATGTCATAGCTGCCACACCTGAATCCGATTATTGCCGGCGTCGACAATGAAGGCCCGGCGCCGGGCATCGACTGCTACGCCCCAGGGATATGCCAATTGTCCTGACTGCCTGCCTGCACATCCGTAAACGGCGAGACTCTTCCGGTCGGGGCCGAATAATTGTAATCGATTATTTCCGTATTCGCAAACTACCAGTGTCCCGTCCGGCAGCAGCGCCAGATCATAGGGATAACGAAGCTGACCGGCAGCCCGGCCGGCTGAACCGATATACCCGAGCAAGCTGCCGTCAAGGTCGTAAATTGCGATGCGATGATTGCAGGCATCGGCCACATAAAGGCACTTTTGCGCCCGATCCACGCATATAGCCGCAGGCCGGGCCAACTGGCCGGCTCCGCTGCCGGGAGTGCCGAAACAATACAGGAAATCCCCCTGCTGGCTGAAGACGCTTATCCGGTCGTTGCCGCCGTATTCACTGACGAAGATTCTGCCGTCTTGTGAAAACGCCACGTCGGTCGGATAAATGAAGCAGCCGTTCTCCTGCCCGAACTTGCCGAATTCGTCGATCAATTTTCCATCGGGGGAAAAGACGATGACGCGGTGGTAATGCGTGTCGGCTACGTATAGATTGCCGTTAGGGGCGACGCTCAGCCCGGTCGGTTTGCCTGTTTCGATAAGGGGCATTTTTATGACGTCGAGAAATTTGCCGTCGGGACTCAGTCTTTGGATTCGACCGGTCTTGTCGATAATTAAAAGCGAACCGTCACTGGTGACATCGATGGCCCTCGGATAAATGAATTCGCCCTGCCCCTGTCCGGTTTTTCCGAAAGCGTTCAACACTTTCGGCGCATCACTCTGGGAAGGTACTTCGTCACAACCAGTCAACGCAGGTACGCAGGCGGCGATAATTGTGAAAATCACCAGCAGGCGGACCCGGATTAATCGCAGCAATGAAACGACGATCACGGCAAGAATGAGAAACAGAAAAATCAAGACCAGGCACGAGGCAATCACCTGCTGGTCCCGGGCGTAGTGCATCTGGTTTAGCAATCTCTGGGCGAAGTTTGGCAATCCCGCCGGCAGCAGCACCATCGTAGCGGACAATTCCGTGATGCCCAGCATTACAATCAGAATGAACGTTCCTACGAAGAGAGGCCACGTATGCGGCAGATGCACATACCACCACGCCTTCAACCGTGAGGCGCCATCGAGTGACGCCATCTCCGAAAGACGCTTTTCGTGGGCATATCGAGTCAGGAGCAGCAAAATCAGGGCGATGCCCGCGAATCGCCCGGCCTGTCCCGCCGAGACAAGATACCAGCCCTGGCGTAATACCAGTGGGACATTACAGACGGCCAGCATCTTCAGCAGGGAAACCGCAACCAGAGAAGCCGGGACAAACATGACGAGAAATATCGTCGTGCGTAAGATTAATGACAACAGTTGACAAAGACTCCCTCTGCCGGGCCTGTCTAACGACAATGCACCAAGGGCAATCAAATACGCCATACCGGCTGCAACGGCTGCCACTACCAGCGACCAGCCTAATTCATCCGTGTGCAGCCTGAGAAATTGCCGCAGTGCCTGTGTGTCAGTCATATTACTGACGAGCAGCACAAGCGGCACGATCAACGAAATTCCAATCAGAGCCAGCAGAATGATCCATCGCCATTTGTTTGATTCGGATTCGGCCGTTCCGAGAGTAGCGGCCTGTGGGATCCAAGAGCGAGAGCTTTTCCCCAGCGCAATTGCAAGCAACAAAGCCACAGCCACGACGGGCCAGGCCGCCCTGACAAGATAGCCCTCCGAACCGGTCAGTTCATACAGGACGGCTAATTCCGTCCCGATAGTACGTATGCCGGCAAGATGAAAGGTCGCAAACTCGGACAGCGACAGAACGAAACACACGCTGAAGGCCAGCAGCAAAGGACGCCCAAGCAGTGGCAGCGTAATCTTCCTGAATATCCCGAAACCGTTCGCGTCGAGAGATGCGCAGTCCCGGATTTGTCGATCTATGTTTCGCCATCCCTGGGCGATCAATAAGGCAGCCAAAGGCCAGTACCAAAGTATAAGAACCAAAGATGAGGTGAAGGTGCCGACGAATCTGGCAATTTCGGGCTTGCCGGATAAGTATGCGCCAAGCGCAGTGGTGGGGCTCAGCATGAGCGTCCAGGCGTAGTAAAGGACGTAACGCGGCAAAATCAGGGGCATCAGCAGCAATAACAGCAGCAGGTCCTTGCGGGTCCGGCATGTCCCGAGCAATCGCCCGGGGACCCAGCCCAGGAGAACGGCTGCCGCCGCTACAGCAGCGCTCAAACCAAAAGAACGAAACACGGAAGCGAAAATCCCGCCGGTGGTTTTCAACTCAGCGGCTGGAGAGAATATCTGCAAAAATAAAACCAGCAGCGGCAAAAAGATTACAACTATCCACAGAACCAGAGATGCCGCTGTCAGAAACTTGCCGCCGATAGTCTCGTCACTCACCGTAAAACCTCCCTTGCAGTCCGGATGGCCATCGGCAGCCGGTCGGCTATCTTCTCGTAATCTACGAGTAAAGGTTTTGGAATGACATACAACTTGAATTGTTCGGCCAGTGCCGGGCGGATCGGGCAGTTATGCGAATCACTAACGAGAAGCATTTGCTCAAGCTGTTCGCTCAGGAGAAAATCCATCAACTCCTCGGCCTCTTCGGGATTGCCTGCGCCTTTGATAAGGGCGGCCGTGTTCGGTATTGCCAGGGCGCCGTCACCGCCTTGGTCGAGATAGTTCATCGCGATGGGCCAGCCGTTCCGCTGAGCGGCGTAAACATCGTCGGTGTCCGTGAAACAAATGTCGGCCTGTCCCGTAGCGATCATTTTCACGGCTGTGCTGTTGCCGGCGACCAGGCGGATGTCATTCGCTTTGAGCCTTTCCAAAGTGTCTTTTGCGCGAGCGATGTCATAATGAGCGAACCAACTGGCCACGTCTCCGCCGGTTGTGCCGAATTCGGGCGCAGCCATAACGAGCCGTCCTTTCCATTTGCTGTCGAGGACATCTTCGAGGCACTTGGGGGCGTCGCCGGCGGCGATTCGTGCCGTATTGTATGCAATAACCCGCGCGCGTAATGCAAAGCCATACCATCGACCGTTGGGATCGGCATATCGTGCGGGCCAGTCCTTCGTTGCATCGCTGTTGTAGGGGGCAAGGAGTGACTCGCGGGCCAGACGTATGGTGTGAAAAATCTCGTTCGACCAGAAAACATCGGCAATCGGAGAGGCCGCCTCAGCCCTGATTCGCTGAACCAGGCCGACTGTTTTGCTGGCCTCCGTATCGAACCGGGGCAGGACATTAATACCTGTTTGACTTTCAAACTCGGCGATGATCGGCTCGGCAATCGCCTG
>DAOVMB010000313.1 GCA_030630905.1 Sedimentisphaerales bacterium | reverse complement strand
GATCTGGGCCGACGGCGAGACGGACGAGGGTACGCTGCACGCCAATTTCAAGCTTGGCTCCGACGGCGAGACGATTGGTTTATTTGCCGCCGACGGCAAAACTCTGATCGACGAGGTGACTTTTGGCTCGCAGGCCGAAGACCGCTCCTACGGCCGCCTGCCCGACGGAAGTGATAACTGGCAGTCTCTCGCCGCCCCCACGCCGGGCAAGTCCAACTCCTCGGCGCCCATTTCTGTGATAATCACCGAGATTATGTACCATCCCTATCATTCGGAAACCGGGCCTGAGGACATCGACGCCGAATATATCGAGCTTTTCAATCGTGGGTCCGAGCCTGTCAGCTTTTCGGGCTGGCGGATTAGCAACGGCGTGGACTTTGCATTCCCCGATGTGACGCTGGGAGCAGGTGAGTACCTCGTTGTGGCCGCGGATGCCGATATTTTCAAAGCCATGTATCCGGGGATAAGCAATGTTGTCGGCGGCTGGGTGGGCCGGCTGAGCAACAGAGGCGAAGCGATTGAGATTCTTGACGATGCAGGCGTTCAGATTGACAGGGTCCGTTACGCAGACGAGGGAAATTGGACGGCTCGCGAGTTGGGTCCCCGGGATCGTGGTCATCGCGGCTGGTTCTGGACTTCTGAGCACGATGGCGGCGGTAAATCCCTGGAATTGATAAACACACGTATGCCAAACGATTATGGGCAGAACTTCTCGGCGAGCGATCACGATGGCGGCACGCCTGGTATGATCAACTCGGTTGCCGACGAAAATGTCGCCCCCTTTATTCTGGATGTAACACATACACCGATTGTCCCAAGGGACAACGATGTGGTAGTAGTCACAGCTCGAATCATGGATGAACTTCGGACAAACATTACTGTGACGCTGCATTATCGAGTTGACGTTTCGGTATATGAGAATGAAAATATATATCCTCACCACGAACCCAACGATTACATCCATGTTACGATGTTTGATGATGGAGCACACGATGATGGCGCGGCTGATGACGGGATATATGGGGCGGCGATACCTGCTCAGCAGGATGGCACAATCATAGAGTTCTATATCGAGGCGGGCGATGCCGTCTCCTACTGGCGGACCTGGCCGGCTCCGAGCTTCGTGGACGGAATACCCGAGCAGGTGACCAATGCTCTTTATCAGGTGAATAACTCCTTTGACGGCGACATGTCCTGGCAGTCCGGCCGCCAGCCGATTTATTACCTGATAATGACCGAGATGGAGAAGGGCAGGCTGCTCGATATCGGCGACCGTGAGGGCGGTGAGAATAACAGCGACGCACAGGTTAACGCGACGTTTGTCAGCGTGGACGGCGTCGATGTAAAGGTCCGTCACAATCTCGGAGTGCGGAATCGCGGGCACGGCTCGCGGAACGATCCTCCTAACAACTATCGCCTGAACTTCCCGCACGACCGGCCTTGGAAGGGCGTTACTGCAATCAATTTGAACACAAAATATACATATTATCAACTGGCAGGCAATGCGCTTTTCCAACTCTCGGGATTGCCGCAGCCCAACGTCACGGCCGTACAGGTCAGGGTGAACGGCGAGAACCTGGCCGAGTCCGGGCAAAGAATGTACGGCTCCTATGCCCACGTCGAAGTCATCGACAGTGACTTTGCCGGCAACCATTTTCCGGACAATGCTGACGGCAACGCGTACAAATGTATGCGGGCCGGGATCCAGGCCGACCTGCAATACCGGGGATCGAATCCCGACGATTACCGAAACAACTACTTCAAGAGAACCAACGAGGCACAGGATGACTGGTCGGGCCTGATGGATCTTTGCTATGTATTGTCCGAGACGCCGGATGACATTTATATTGAAGAGGTCAAGCGTGTTGTCGATGTTGACAAATGGCTGCGTTTCTTCGCGATCAATGCTCTGCTGGACAACCGCGAAACGACCCTCGCAAACGGTAATGGCGATGATTACTATCTCTATCAAGGTGTAGAAGATCCACGGTTTGTGCTCATCCAGCATGATTTAGACACTATCTTCGGCCGGAACGGCAGTGCCACGAGCAGCATTTTCCGCTCTACGCCGATCCAGGCTATAGACCGTTTCCTCACGCATCCTGAGTTTATCGGGCGCTATTATTTCCACCTCAAGGATCTGATCGAGACAACTTTTTCCGCCGAACAGCTCGGGCCGTTTCTGGATGATCTGCTGGGTGATTTTGTGCCGGACAGCTTGATCCAAAATATGATGGATTTTGTTGCTGTGCGCAACAGGCATGTCCTTTCGCTGATCCCTTCTGAATTGACGGTTCAAACCGATCTGCCGCAATCGAACGGATACTGCCGGAGCGACACGAACGCCTTCATCCTTTACGGGACCGCCGATGCTGTCCAAACCCGCTCAGTGCTGGTCCACGGTCAGATAGCCGAATGGTTTCCTGTTGATGGTACGTGGGACTTCGGGAATCCCGCCGGTATTACCGAAACACTCATTGGCGGCGGTTCGATTTGGAAATATCTCGATGATGCTTCCGACCAGGGTACTGCACAAGACGGCGCACAGTGGTTTGCCGATCCGGATTATGACGATACACTCTGGCTCGAAGGGCCGGCCGAACTGGGTTATGGTGATGAGACTCAGGGCCGACCCGAAGCGACCGTTGTCAATGGCGGACCCAGCCGGAACCATTTTGTCACGACCTACTTCAGACGCTCGTTCGATATCTACGATGCGTCATTGTATTTGAAGCTAAATCTGCGATTGCTGCGTGACGATGGTGCGGTGGTGTACCTCAACGGGGTGGAAGTGTCGCGCAGTAATATGCCTGATGGAGCGATTGATTTTTTAACTCTCGCCAACAGCAATATCGCCGGGGCCGAAGAATATACGTTCTTAGAATTTGATGTGGATCCGAATCTGCTGTTTACCGGTACTAACATCATTGCGGTCGAGATTCACCAGGCTTCGCCCTCCAGCGTTGACATCAGCTTTGATCTCGAACTCAACGGGATTATGCCCTCCGGCGGTTCAGGTACGCTGTGGCCGGGGATCAATCGCATCGGCATTAAAGCATTCGATGGTCCCAACGGCATGGGCAATGTGCTGGAAAGTAAATATATAGACGTCTGGTACGATGATGGCGACGTTTCAGAAATCTCCGGCACGCTCACTGCCGATACGACTCTGTATGCTGTTTCCGGCCCGTGGCATGTGACGAACGACCTGATCGTGCCGGCCGGCATCACGCTCACTATTGAACCGGGAACGACATTGTTCTTTGATGCCGGGGCAGGTATAGTTATTCAGCAGGGCGGCCGGCTCATAGCCGATGGCACCGAGGACGAGCGTATCCGGCTCACAAGTGTGCCCAGCAGCAATTTACGCTGGGATGGAATTCAATTCAACCAGACTACCGAAGACAATCGCCTCTCTTACATAGATATGGAATACGGCGATGACCTGACGCAGGCGATTAAAATTGATCGCACGCAGCTTCTTATCGACAACATGACCTGGACTCGGACGAATAAGAACGTTCTTGAAGTAACTCATCCTTATCTGATTGTACGCAACTGCGTTTTCCCTGATCAGGATGACGAAGAAGGAATTTACGGCCACGGTCTTACAGGGAATGAGTACTTGATTATTCAGGGAAATACGTTTGGCCGCCCGAGTGGCTACCAGGATGTCATCGATTTTGCAGATTGCCATCTGCCGGGACCTATCATCCAAATATACGACAATATCTTCCTCGGCGGTGAGGATGACGGCCTCGATTTAGATAACGCCGATGCCTGCATTGAGGGCAATCTGTTTATGAATTTCCTCGGAGGAAGCGGCACGGGCACTGCCAATGCCGTCGCTGCTGACGAAGGCAGCTATATCATTTTGAACCGAAATATCTTTGTCAATAATATGAGCGCAGTACTACTCAAAGGTAATGCCGAAATGCATGCTGAAAATAATACCTTTGTGGAACATGCGAACTCCGTGATTAACTTTAACGAGTTGGGCTCCACTCCGGGTAGCAGCGCTAAAATGGATGGAAATATTTTCTGGAATAATACTGATGTGTTCCAAAATGTTGATGGACAGGTGGAGTTATCATCAGACAATTCGATCCTTCCGGCCCAGTGGCACTCTTATGGCGTTGGCAATATTAACGCCGACCCGGTTTTTGTCGATGCCGGCACGGACTGCCGCCTCAAAGCCGGTTCGCCGGCCATCGGCACAGGGCCTTGCGGCCTGGATATGGGCGCCTACGTACCGGCCGGAGCGGCGATCTGCGGCGAGCCTGATGAGAT
>DAOVMB010000233.1 GCA_030630905.1 Sedimentisphaerales bacterium | reverse complement strand
GTTTCGGAAGCACCAAAATCCTCCGCGCTGCGATAACCTGTCAAGACACCGTTTTCTGCCGAGCTGAGGTACAATTGTTCGCCGTTCTCGCTCAATGCAAAAGAAATGTGAGAACCGGCATCGTTTACATCTCCAAAGTGCAGGTCTTCATAGAACACAAGATAATCGTATGGGCTTATCGTCGTTCCGGCGGCAATCTCGTATTTGAAAAGAGCGTCTTTACTGTCACTGAGGAACCAGCCGCCGATATCGACTGCCGTCCCGGTCGTGTTATACAATTCGATCCAGTCCGAAGCCTCAGCGTGTGCATGGGCCAGAACCTCGTTGATCACGATGGCGCCCGGATTGGGGAGGATGGCGTTATCGTCTTGTGCCGGCGAGCCGTCGAGATATACACTCGCGCGCCAAGCATCTTCGACGTTCCAACTGCCCAGGTCAAAATGGGTCGGATCGATCATAGTCAGTGAAAAACCTTCGCCGTCTGTAATAGAATGCCAGCCGTCTTCATAGCGAAAGTCAAGAATTGTCTGGCCAATTGCATCGGTCAGCGTGATTCGTTCGCCTGCATCGTTCAGCCTGCCGGAATATTGACCGGCAATGTTGACGTTTGAGCCGTATCGAGCTTCGAAGGCATTGCGGTCCTGGACAACCACGATGTATTCGCCGGGTACAAGGTCGATGCTCGGGAAGGTAAAATCGATGCCGTTCGTAAAACCGACCATATTCAGATTGATCGTTTCTGCTCCGATGTTCTTCAACTCGATGAACTCTCCGTTCAAGGCTCGCGGATTGTACATTACCTCGGTGATTCGTAAATTCTGAGCAACCTTGCCTACGGCAAAGACTGCTTCATTCATCGCGCTCCAAATGCCACCGGTTAATGTTCGCGCTTTTACATGTGTGCTTATGCTTAATGTAACGGGTGAAGTATATTGATTGAGACCGGGCAAGTCCACGTCATTGGAATCTTCCGAACGCGCGCGCATTTCAACAGAGATAAGGAAGTCTGTATCTGTGCTGGAAGTATTTAAGCCTTGGATTGCCAGCATATTGCTGCCCTGCTGGAGCAGATTGATTGAAGCGGAAATATCAATGCTCTCGAACTGGATGGCTTCAGAATCCGCGTGCTCGGCAACGGCGGCGGAATTCCAGGTAAGAGTGTCGCCGACGTTGCGTCGAGCCACCTCAATGCCATTGAGATAGGCGACAAAGCCATCGTCATAACGAATGTTCAAAGTCAGAATGTCGAGGTCATTTGGACTGCTGCTCATGCTGAATGGAATGCGAATAAAGCACGAGGCATTCCTGGCATACATCTGAGAATCAAGGTTAAGGCCGATCAATTGGTCGTAGCCCGATCCTCTGTCGTATCCGACGCCGCCGGGAGTGCCGGATTGTTTATACCAGTTTCTGTCGTTGAAACCCGATGGATTTTTCCAGTTGTCGGCAATCAGGCGGACCGGAACATACACCCGCTTCTCAGCGTTCTCCGGAACGAGAATTCCTTTGATTCCCTGTGACGGCATCATCTCGGCCGGATCCGTGCCGTCCAGTGTGTAGTAGATCTGGCCGTTCGGAGCCGCCATCATCAGTTCGAACGAATGGTCGAACTGGCCGTCCTGCGGACTGAAACCTGGCGGAGCGGCGGCCAATTCATAATCGATTTGGCTGTCCATCCAGTCGAGACGCTGTTCGAGCCAGCCTTTCATCCAGTTGATTTCTTCGTCATACGTGTCGGCGATATACCAGTTGGGCCAAATGTAATTGCCCAGAATGCGCCAGCGGCCGAAGTTTCGGGCCTGTGCCTCGTTCAACAGCGCCGCAGTATCATCAATGTCTTGAAGCAGTTGGCCGGTTGCTAAGATATTCTCTCGCAGCTCGAACCATCGGTCCGCATAGCGCTGGCAAAACGCCGGATCCTCGAACAAGCGACGCCACCAGGGATAATCGCCATCACCAAGCTGGGAGTAATACCAGCCGGTCGGAATCCATCCCTGAAGATAGTTAGCGTTGCCGAGCGACAGGTTGTAATCCCAGACGGGGCCCATGTTGAGCTTGCCGTTCCGATCCTTGAACATATACGTGCTAAGGCGAAAACCGTCGATGTTCTTGGTGAGTTCGACGATGATATGATGATCAATAAAAGAATCGACATCGATATATTTGACATACCCGTTCAACGGATCCATAAAGTTTGATCCATACAGAACTGATTCAAACTCGTTGAGATAATTACGGATCCAATCCACCTGTTCTGGCGTTATATCTACCATCTTGGGCTCAACAACGCGCACTTCCAAACCCCTGCTGGTCCGGAATACTGTCTCACCGGCATCGGCTTTGTCTTTCTTGAAGATGTATCCTCCGCTTATTTGCGGCTCGGCGTTATCAGACGGCTGAAGCTCTTCGATATCGACGCGGTCGGCGCTGCGTTTGATTTTCTCCATGAAGACATAAACACCGATGTAATCGCTCGATGAAACACCGCCGCCGTCGGTGTTAAGAAACACTTCAATGTACCTTGTGCGAACGGCGTATTGATCAAGATCGTTACTCCACTTGTACGATAGGAAGTTCCTCATCAGCGACTTATCCGAGTAAGGGCCCTGCAAAATCCAGTCGGATTCGGCGGGAAAACCGAGAATGGAGACATCCTTATCCTGGTCGTATTCGTCCCACGTTTCAAAGTGGTATTGCTTTTTGGCAAAGCCCGCCGAGCTTTTGCCTCGAATGTTTATACCCGCTCTGCCGGTAAACTCAGGCATATCGGTCAACCTGGCACGGCCATCCCTTGTGGTGTCAATGAAGCTGGCAAATGATAATGTCTGCGTCGTTTGGCTGATACCCTTGCCCATAGTATCGACGACAGCGATCGGCAGGTTGGAACTGAAATCGCTGACGTTCAGATCGAGAAATATATATGCCTGTGTTACGACATCGGAGTGTTTCCAGCCTGTTTTGATTGCAACCGCTTTCAGATACGTGGTTCGGTTAACTGAGATTGGGCTCCTATAAACTGTTCCCTTGTGGAACCGGGATCCAAGTTCGTACGGCTCGGAGCCGTCGAGCGTATAGTAGATGACGGTATCTTCGGTTTCGGTAGCCAGCGTGACAGAAAAAGGCTTATTGCAAAGACCATCTTTCCGGCTGAATTGTACCTCGGCGACGAATCCCTCGTAGACACCGATATTTTCGGCCGACGGACTCGGTAAACCGAAGAAACGCCAGTTGTCAATGCCGTCGGGATAGCGGCCGTAGGAAATGTCGCTGGTCTGCTCGCCGAATACCACGCTGTCGATCATAGTAGTCCCGTCGCTTTTGAACAGACCGATTTCTTCCCCATCGGCATCAAGTTTGAAATTGGCGTGCAGCCCTGGATCGGAAATATCGCCGTCGGCCCATATCAACAGGTAGCTGCCCGGTTCGATGGTTGTCATGGCCGGATCGTTAACGGGAATCTGCCACTTGACGGGGACGGACAGGTTGTCTGTCAGATACATGCCGCCGATATTGACGGCATCGACGCCGTAGTTATAGATTTCGATCCAGTCATCACATTGTCCCTGTGGATCCTCGGTGTAATTGTTGTTTGACGCCATGAACTCGTTGATTACCAGCAGTATCTGTGGCGGGAATCGCTGTTCGGCCCAAGGCTCAAAATTCGCATTTGCGATACTAAATAAACAGAAAGATAGTAATGTGCTCAGCAATGAGATTCGCATAGATATATGTATCCTTTTATCTCCTTCCTCACTAATATTTTATTGTTGCCTGCCTGCAGTTCTATCTTCTGTGATTCAGAAAGAAAAACAAATAGATGAGAGCTATACTAATCTTAACATAGATAACACATCGGAGTCAAGATTATTCTAAGTAAGTATTTGTAATGCTTTTGAAATAGATTTCATCGTAGAAATACTTAATTCATCGACTTAGTGTCATTAGTGACATTTTTACTGTGTTTCCGTGAAAACACCGGCATGGTTTAATGTAATCTGAGAAGGACTGTTAATGCTTGCAGGGGCAGTAGCGGTAATCAGAAAATCTATTGGATTGTTGCTAATAATCACCCATGAAAAATCGTTTGTTCCGGATTCACCACCGGAGAAATAGTTTCCATCCATATCTCCGGGTTCGAAACCAAGCTGGGCTAAAGTGGGAACGGGCGTGAAATTATTACTTTTTTCGGCGACATGAGTACGCAATGCCCTTGCGATAATACCCATAATTGCTCTTCCCTCCGACCATCTTGCTGAATCGATACGGCCCTGCATTATCGGAATTGTCGCCGCAGCTAAGATACCAACGATAATGATTACAACCATTAACTCGATCAGTGTAAGACCTTTTCTACTTTCCATTCTTTAGCCTCTAATGCAAAATCTCGAAATGTGCTTTCTCAGGATTACATATCGACCAAAGTTAACTACAACTCAATTAAGCTTTTTCAGGAGTGTGCAACTTCAAGATTTCATTTATTGTACATATCTGCCTATTCTGCATAAAAGTCACAGATGATACAGTCCGAATAAGAATGATCCACCGGGTTTGGCCGAAAAATATGCCGGATACTTATGGCGACTCTTTCGACTGTCAGTATCTGCCGAATTGTGTTACCAATTCTGCCAGTCGTTTAAGTCTCTCGGGATTGACATGGGGAGCAACACTACAGGCCGAAGAGAGTATGTATCCGCTGCCGGGCTTGCCGATTTTGATTCTTTCCTTCACAGCCCGTTCAAAGGTTTGGTCATCCGCATTCAGCATCTCATTGACGGCGTCCAGATTGCCCTTGAAGAAGAACCGCTCGCCATACTTTGACTTCGCATCTTCCAAATGTACGGTTCCAAGCGGCGGGGGGTCTAATGTATCGATTCCATCGACGGCGGTCTTGCTCATGAGGTCCAGCCGGTCGCCGATTGCGCCGCAAGTATGAACGTACGATTTCAAGCCGTACCCGCGTATCGCTCGAAAGATCCGGTCTTCGTACGGAATAACAAATTCTTCATACATCCGCCGGCTGATGAATCCCGCCCCGGCGAAGGCGGAGCTGACAAGGATCGCATC
>DAOVMB010000347.1 GCA_030630905.1 Sedimentisphaerales bacterium | reverse complement strand
AGCTTCTGGAAAAGTTTGCCGTTCAAATACACGCGAACACCCGAAAAATCGTCGAGGAATTTCCCGGCCGGCTTTGGCGGATATTTGGCCCAGAGTATGCGTCTGAACCTTATCTGCCGCCGAGGCTGTTTGAGGAATATGTCGTTCGATATACCGGCCCGATGGTGAAGATGATCCAGAAAGCCGGAGGATATGCCCGCATCCATTCTCACGGAAATATCCGGAACATCCTTCCGCACATCGCGGCGATGGGGGCCGACGGACTGGATCCCATCGAGCCGCCGCCATATGGCGACATCGAACTTCGTGAGGTTCGCGAAAAGTATGGTCGGGACATGGTGCTTTTCGGCAACATTGAGGTTACTGACATCGAAAACCTACCACCGGAGGAATTCGAACCGAAGGCCGTTCAGGCCTTGCGCGAAGGCACCGCTGGCGAGGGGCGGGGGTTTGTCCTCATGCCCTCGGCTGCCCCCTGCGGGCGGACCATGACTGCGAACACGATGAAAAATTATGAGACTATGGTCAACCTCGCCGAGAACTGGGCAAAATGACAGGGGCAAATCCGCGTTTACAGGTCAACGATCGAGGAAACCCTTTTTCATGAATGTTTAGTCTTCGGTATTCGGTCGGGGAGTAACCATAGTACTTTAGAAAACAGCGATAAAGGTGGCTGGCGTCTGTGAATCCCCATTCTGCTGCGATAGCTTTGGTTGGCAGATCAGTATTTCGCAATTGTTTAGCTGCTTCGCTTATGCGATATCGCAAGCCGAATTCGGAGAACGGGATGCCCATGATTTCTTTGA
This sequence comes from Sedimentisphaerales bacterium, assembly GCA_030630905.1. GTDB lineage: Bacteria > Planctomycetota > Phycisphaerae > Sedimentisphaerales > Anaerobacaceae > JAFGPJ01. The sequence goes on along the minus strand of DAOVMB010000347.1, from coordinate 3,245 downwards.
ACTTTCTGCCGAAGGCGTTCCGGTTCATGCTGCAAGACCTGGCTGCTTCTTGCGTGGAGACAAATCGGTTGTTTTCGAATACCAAGCTCAATGCCTTGGCAATTTTCGCAGGAGAATACAGGTATGTGCTGCCTGTGGTTGCGGGCGCATTCCAATCGTCCTGGAGAAGTAACAGGATTTCCATCAATTTCAGCTCAAGCCAGGCATCTTTATTCCGGCGTCTGCAACGGATTGTGTTCTTGATATTCCTGGCGATTTCAAGCAATGTGCTCTCAAGGCGTTTTGGGAGTTGCGGCCGGCTCGATGGCGGAGGCTCGAATGATGCGAGCCATCTTATACCGTGCGTCGGGTCAAGCTGAGTTCTGGCCAGCATAGGCGGGAAGATTATTAGGACAACGGTTTCGCATGGGGCCCGGGTTATTCGGTATCCGTGCGGCTCCCACACACCGCAGAGCCAGATTCTGCCAGGCCGGACGTCAAATTCTGCGTCTCGGTAGTGCCTACGCATTCGACCTTCCAGCAGAATCCCAAGCTCCAAACCGTAATGCATGTCGTACCGTGATTCCTGCTTCTTATGCCAGCGATAATGCAAAGCGTGAATGGGATGGGACTCTGAGACGCCAAATATAGGTCTCTCGACGGATGTTGTCCAGATTTCGCGATTGGGTGCTTTCATGCGCGTTATAATAAATTCTCCACTAGGTACATGTTGCAATTATACATCAGTTAGATGCCATAATGCAACCCAAAGGGCTTGCATGTATGGGATGCACGTATGATTATTGAGGCATCATCTGCGGCGCACATGTACAAGTAACGCAGACGGCGTGCTTACGGTTTACTGTTATGGCAACTCGCTGCTACCTTTTTAGGCAAGAGCATTTTCCCCCGAAGGCCGCTTTTCCGGCGGTTGACGGTCATAATCACCTGTGGGACAACTGGAACGTAGAGGAGCTGCTCAAGGTAATGGAGGCGGTCGGCATAATCTGTTATTGCGACCTGACAGCAAACGTCAATATATCATGGAGGGAAGGCGGTTATTCTATAGGCCGGAGACGAATAGAAGACTTCTTTGAAAACTGTGTTGCTCAGTATCCGGACAAATTCTATTGCTTTACAGCAGCCACCTTTGCCGCACCTACCGATAAGCCCTTGTTCGAAGACTCGCAGAAGTTTGTTGACGAAACGCTGGAGTTGCTCAACCGCCACGTGAAGATGGGGGCCAGGGGGCTGAAGATTCTCAAGGAGTTGGGACTACATTACAAAGATGCTAGCGGCAAACTGATTAGGACCGACGATGATCGGCTGGCACCTATCTGGGAAGAGGCCGGCAAACTCGGCATTCCTGTGCTGATGCATCAATCAGACCCGTCTGGTTTTTTCGAGCCGATGACGCCCGAAAACGAGCACTATGAATCGCTGAAGAAATATCCCTCATGGAGCTTTGCTGATCCGAAGTTTCCGCGCAAGGCGGAACTCTTGAAACGCCGCGACAATCTCATCCGACGGCATCCGAAGACGACCTTCATCCTGGCGCATGTCGCCAATTTCGCCGAAAACCTGCCCTATGTTTCGCGCCTGCTGGATGAGAACCCCAATGTGTACATAGACTTCTCTGCTCGCATGGACGAACTTGGCCGCCAGCCCTACACAGCCAGGAAACTCTTCATTCGGCATCAGGACAGGATCCTTTTTGGTACTGACATGCCAGCTTCGGTAGAAATGTATCGTTGCCATTTCCGCTTCCTCGAAACTTTTGACGAGAATTTCATTCCACCGGATTACGACGGTACTTTTGGTCGTTATCGCTGGAAAATCAGCGGGATAGGCCTACCGAAAGAAGTTCTCAAAAAGATATATCACCAGAACGCATTAGAAATAATTCCAGGACTAAAAGAAGACCTGAAAAATTCTATCTGAAGGAGCAATAAAGATGATTAAGCCAAAAGTTGGATTCATTATCTATGGTGTGCACAAGGACGGCCTACAGGACCCCATGGGCACACCTTTCATAGATGACAAACTTGTTTCCAGCGCCAAAAAGGCGCTCAGAGCTGCCGGGCTGCAACTGGTGCAACACGATGTTATTCTGGCCACAAAGGCGGAAGCGAAGGAGTGCTTCGCCAAGTTCAAGAAAATGGATGACTTGGACGCGGTGGTGCTGTTTTCCGGTACGTGGGTCTGGGCGGCCCATATGATCGCAGCGATTCGCGACTTTGCCTCTACGGACAAGGGCATTGTCCTCTGGACCAACCCCGGCAGCCAGGGCTGGCGACCGGTCGGTGGGTTGGTAATGCATGGAGCGATGAAAGAGATAGGCCTACAGCACCGGTTTGTCTATGGCAGCCATGAGGACCCGAACGAAATTAGCCGCATCGTTTCATACTGCCGGGGCATCGCTATGAAAAACCGGCTGAACATGAGCACGATCGGTACTTTCGGCGGGCGCGGCATGGGGCAGACATGCGGCGTGGCCGATCCGTCACAGTGGATGAAGGTGTTCGGCGTGGATATCGACTCAAGGGACACCACAGAACTGATTGACACCGCCAAAGCGGTCACAAAAGGCGAGATAACCACGGCCCGAAAGCGGATTCAGAAGCTGTTTGCCGAGCCTGTTCCGAAAAATGAGATCGCAGACCGTTCCATACGTCTCTACTTGGCTTTGAAAAAGATTGTCAGAAAGGAGGGCTTTGGCTTTTACACTATCCAGTCCTTCCCCGGCCTTGGCGACGATTACAGCGCCACCTGCTTTGCACAGAGCATGATGCTCGAAGACGGTGTTGGTACTTCGACGCTCGGCGATTTCAATACTGCCATGACAGTTAAGCTGCTGACTGGCCTCAGCACAGAACGGGTGTACTACGGCGACTTGCAGCATATCGACAAGAAGAACAACGAGATCAAGATCATTGGCGACGGCGCTTGTCCGCCCTCACTGGCCGGCAAGCTGGGCCCGGCCGGCTTTGCTCAGCACGGAATACCTACAGAAGGCGAGGCCGGTGGGCTTTCCGTGAAGCTGATGTGCAAGGTTGGTGAGGGTGTGCTGGCTCGCTTAGGCCGTCAGGACGGCCGCTTCGAGATGGTCCTAACCCGTTGCAGCATCTTCGAGCCTCCCACCAAGAGGCTCAAGGCCCGTCAGAACGAATGCGGCATACCTTTCTGGCCACACGGCTTTGTCACCGCACGTTGCGATATCGATGCCTTACTAGAGGCCTGGAACAACGAATATGCCTGCCTGGGTT
>DAOVMB010000440.1 GCA_030630905.1 Sedimentisphaerales bacterium | reverse complement strand
GATGTCACGCGGCGCATCTTTGCATGTTTCGATGACGCTCTTCCAGTCGATGACACCGTCGCCGCATGCACATCCGGCAGGAGTCCCCGTCACCTTGCCGCGCTCGTCCTCGGACTGCTCGATCGAAATATCCTTGGCGTGAACGTGCACGAGCTTGTCTTTGACCCTCTCCAGCCATCCGACTGGATCCTCACCGCTCAGGTAAGAATTGCCGGTATCGAAGTTGATCCCGATTGCGGGCGAGTCAACCAGATCGTAGATTTTGTCCAGACCATCGGGAGTCTTGCTGTACTGCTGGTGCGGCTCTATACCTATCTTGATCCCGCGCGGCTCGGCAACCGCCGCCGCTTCGGTCAGCACGTAGCGCATCAGAACATGGTCTTCGGCTTCCGTAGTCCAGGGAGGCTTCGGACCTTCATCCGTATTGACTACGGGAGCACCACACTCGGCAGCGAAACGAATCGCCTGCTTGAGATAGTTGCCGCTGATGTCGGGCCTGCAAAGCGCCGTGTGCGACGACAGGCCGGATAGCTTGATCCCGGCTTTTTCACAGGCTCGCTTGATGCGGTAAGGGTCGTCCAGCATCGAAACGGTCATGTAGTATCCGGCCTCACTCATCAACTCCCGGCCCCAGTGGACCCAGGGTTCGATGTATTCGTATCCCAGTTCCGCCGCCTTTTCCACAGCCCATTCAAACGGTTTGTCGGCGTGCCGGACAAACTCCGTATTCACTCCAATCGATACCTTTGCCATTTCATAATCTCCTTACTTGTGATTCGTAATTTGGCGATCGACAATCACTCAGCCGACCGGTTAATATTTTATTTTTTGAATCTCCACATATCGATGGTCATATCCTCAGCAGCGATATATTCGACATGCCAGTCCAGAAACAGGCAGTTGCTTCCTTTTCTGTGCCGGGCCCGCGCGATGCGTCTGCCATTGGTTACGTCCTGACTCTCGGAAGTGGGCAGATGTCCCGGAGTCCATACATCGCATCGATTATGACCCGGATCATCCGCCTTTCGGATAATATGACGCCAAGTTCCGTCCTCATTGTCAGCAAGAAAAATAGTATAGGCCCGGTGAGTACAATCACTTAGCTTGGAAGGCAGTAATATCTCGCTGCCGGTCGTGTCGTTCTTGTCTTCGAAGTCCCAGCCGTTCACAACGTAACAGACGGTTTGCTCTTTGTCCGGGTAGCTGGGGCAGCGAAAGATATCAACGGTGCGGTAATCGTTGCCAATCGGTTTCTGGGCAAGAAAGGGCATAAAGAGTTGGAACCAGGCCTTGCCCGTCCCGCCAGCCAAGCCGCGAGGAACATACAAATTATACTCCTCCGCATACAAATTCGCCGCTAAGCCGATTTGACGCAGATTACTCTTGCACACGACACCCTTGGCCTGTTTTCGTACCCGCTGCAGTGCCGGCATCAATATAGCCATCAGCATCGCAATAATGGCAATCACGACCAATAGCTCAATTAACGTAAATCCCCTTCGTCTATGCACGATTGCACTCCACATTTATGTAACATAGCCGATAAAGACGACATGAAAACACTATACGTCCGCCAGGTCATAAGTCAAAGAAAAAAACGCCGCCACGATTGCTTGAGCATTATCAAGGCGGTGATTATCAGCTAATCACTCTGGTTTTTGAACGTTGGCTTCGGACTCTTGGATTTGCCGGAGGACCTCTTCGGCCTGCCGGTGCAAGTTCTCATCCTGCAAACCTGCAAGCAGTTTATTCATCGCTATTTGAGCTTTGCCGGGATTCGTCTGCGCAATCGCCCCAGCGATTTTTATCGCAGCTATGGCCGCCTCGGCACGGATTTCTTCGATCTGCAGGAACGGCTCGACCATTATCAGCGCTTCGGCGTCGCCGACATTGGCCAGGCCGGATAGCACAAGTTTTTTCTCGGCAGTACTCTCGGCGTGACTCATTGCACGTCGGCACATTTCCCGCGTTTTTTGCACGGGGCAATCCTGTGTCGGCAAAGCCAACAAACGCACAAAACCACGAAGCGCCAGCAGACGATGTGTCGGATTTTCTGTCTGAAGGTAAATATCCAGCAGGACTTCTGCTGCTGCTGTGTTTGGCCATTTAGCCAGCGCTCGAACGGCGACATCCCGCACGGCCGGTTCCTTTTCTTTCGAAGCGATGACAACTGTTTCGAGCGCCTTACGATTAGCGATACCTCCGAGAACCCGCAGCAGAGAACACTTCACAGACATACGCTCTTCTGCACGCAGCGCAGCCAAGACTGCATTGGCACGCCTTTGCTCATCACTAATTTTGCGCGAGACTGCGACGGCAGCCCTCTCGACATCTTTGCGGCCGCCATCATCCTGCATCTGAACAAGAAGTTTTACAAGCGACGGCAAATCCTTCTCACCCGCAAGCCTGCTCAGAGCTTTAAACGCCGCTCTGCGAACCTTCGAATCAGGATTCTCCGCCTCGGCCAGCAAGGCGGGAACCGCACCGGCGGCGTTGCGATCATAAAGCACCTGAACCAATTCCGAACGCATGGAATCCTGCGAACTCTGCATGGCTTTTACTATCGCATCATCAACGACGTTGCCGCTAAGCAGAGTGAGACTATTCATCGCGGCCCCTCTTTCCTCCGAACTGCTTGCTCCGGCGGCAGCGTACACAAGAAATCCGACACTGGAAGCATCACCAAGCTTCCCAACGGCATGCAGCGCCGCTTTTCTAACTTCGGAATTCTCGCTTTTGCTCAGTTCGGTAATAGCGGGCAAAGCAGCCGGGTCGCCACGGTCCGCAAGGGCGCCAATCAACAGCACCTGCTCATCGGGTGATTTCTTAGGCAATTCGGATGCAAGCAATTCGGTGACACCCTCGCCCTGCATCGTCCGAACGCAACCTCTGGCCGTGCTTCGAACCATGCGGGCTTGGTCCTGCAGGGCCGCGATTACTATGGTTACCACCCCCTGCCCACCTGTGTCGGCCAGACCCTTGATTGCCGCGCTGCGAATAATTGCTGGTTCATCTTTCCCGGCCAACTCTTTATAAATCACGCTCGCCTGCTTTGTCTTGCCCTCGGCTACAAGGTTTTCGGCACATCGAATGTAGGCATCTGTCGCTGCGAATCGCAGGTCCGAATCACCTTCGGCTCTGGCCCGAATCAATATTTCCATTGCATCCGAACCGCCGATTT
>DAOVMB010000507.1 GCA_030630905.1 Sedimentisphaerales bacterium | reverse complement strand
GAAAGTATTTGATGTGTGTCCTTCTAGCGTGTTACAAGATTGAGCTTAAAGCTTTGAAAAGCCAACTGAAGGCTAAGAAAGTCGAGATGGCTGGGGAAAAGGAAATCGGGAAAAGGTTCGACGACTGCGAGCTGGGACCTGAGCCGCCTTTTGGCAACTGATATGATTTGCCCACGATAATAGACAAGGCCATGGAGAAGGACGACCATATCACATTCCAGGCCGGCTCGCACGACAAAGCGATTCGGATGAGTATGGACGATTACCGAAAACTGGTCGAGCCGAAAGTGCTCGAATTCAGCTATCACATGACTTCGTGATCGTGCTCAAACAACCAGGGCGCTTATTGGCGGATTTCGTCGTCGATCCAGGAGAGCAGCTCTTTCAGGTCGTCGAGATTGATATCACCCATGTGGGCGATTCGGAAAGTTTGTTCTTTGAGCTTGCCGTAGCCGTTTCCGAAAATCGTATTGTGCTTGTCCTGCAGAGCTTTGATAGTTTCGGCAACATTGATGCCACGGGTGTTCTTGATTGTTGTTAATGTATTCGAGGCATATTTTTCCTCGCAGAAGAGGCCTAATTTTTCCTTTGCCCAGGCCCTTACGAAATCGCCCATTTCCTTGTGGCGCTTCCATACGTTCTCCATGCCCTCCGCTACGAGTTTTTCGCATTGATAATTAAGAGCCATAATATGAGGAATAGCCGGAGTTGCCGGCGTCTGGCTTTTTTCAGCCTGTTTTGCAAATTGCTGGAAATCAAAGTAATAACCCCTGCCGGGAACGGTCTTGCTCTTTTCCAGTGCCCTGTTGCTAACCACCGCAACAGCCAATCCCGGCGGAATTGCAAAAGCCTTCTGAACCGAGGCGAACGCCACATCCCAGCCAAGATCGTCAAAGTGCATTGGCAGACCTACCATTGCGCTGACCGTATCGACGAAGACGAGCACATCGGGATATTTGTCCTTCATCATCTCGCTGACCTGGTAAACCGGATTCGTCAGGCCGGTACTCGTCTCATTATATACAAGCGTCACGGCAGCGAATTTACCGGCAGCGAGTTTCTCATCAATCATATCAACGGTAATCGGCTTGCCCCAATCGACCTTCAGCTCTTCGACGTTTCTGCCGCAGCTCTTGGCTACGCCGGCCCATTTGTCGCTGAAAGCACCGCAGCAGGTGCATAGCACAACCTCGTCCAAACCGACGCAATTGCGAATCGCCGCTTCCCAGATTCCTGAAGCTGAAGATGTCGAGAGAAAAACGTTCTGGTCAGTGAAAAGGATTTTTTTGAGCATATCGACTGTATCGCCGTGCAGTTGAGCATATTCCTTGCCGCGATGTCCTAACGTCGGGCGAGCGAGCTGCTGTAAGACGTCCTCATTGACTTTGACCGGACCCGGAATAAATAATCTGGGGGGGTTTTTCCAATCTACCATTTATGGTCTCCAAAAAAAGATTTACAATTTGTTAATCGTCAAACCTGTATAGACCTTGGGATAAAAATAGGTCGATTTTTGCGGCATTCTTTCGCCGGCTTCCGTAACCATTTTTAGTTGCTGCATTTTGACCGGATTCATGAAGAACGCGGCTTGTTTCTGCTCCGCATCAACCTGGGCGATTGAATCGGCGATCGCATTGGGAGTATCTTTCACATATTGAAGATTTTCGCCCTCAGCTAATTTTTCCTGATCGATGCCCAATAACTCTTCCAAAATAAGTTTGTGCAGGACCGAAACGTCCAGCGTCTTCCAGGCCCGACTCATGTCCGGCACAATTGAATCCATCGCGCGTTTGTCTTTTAAGACAGCAACGTAAAAGGCACGATCTAGTCCATATATCCCGAATGCACTTTCATCCTTATCGTACTCGGCACGCATTCGCTCAAGCATATCTTGCTTCACACGTTTTTTGGTCTGCGCCGAACTGAATTCAAACTTGGTAATCCGGAATCTCTCTCCGAGGCCCTCAATCAGCTTTTTCATGCTGAAGTTTACAAGGTTGCCCACGAGCCGATGAGTCGCCAGGGCAATCAGGCCGTCCTGATGCATATTCGCGAAGGCGAGCATTTGATACTTCGCGGCAGGATTGCCACTTTCTTTGGAGTAAGTCAGACCCGTCGTATAGCGGTGATGGCCGTCCGCGATGATGCAGCTTTTATTGCTCATCATTTTCACGATTTGCTCTATATTTTGTTTGTCGGTAACCGCGAAGATACGATGCCGCACATCCTGCTCATCCACAAAATCGACAAGCGGTTCCTGCCTGACGGCTTCGGCCATAATTCCATCGGCGATTTTCTGCTGGTCTTCGTAAAGCATGAAAACCAGACCGAAGTCGGCGGACGTTGCCCGCTTGAGACTGAGCCTGTCAATCATCGGCTTGTGGAGAACTTGTTCGTGCGGTTTGACGATTTCTCCGAAATCTTCAAGTTTGGCTAAAGCGATAAAGCTGCTACGCTGGTATCGAATGCCGGCCACCTCAAAATCCTGCACATAAGCGTAGATGGCCTCGGCCGAATCCTGCTTCAAGGCGCCCTCTTCTATCCAGCGGATCAAGTAGTCAGCGGCTCTTGTGTACTGGTTGTTTTCGCCGTTATCAGAGGCTTTTATCTTTCCTTTGATGATGCGGACGAGATTATGCCTGTTCTTATTATAGAACTGTTCCCGCTGGGCGTCGTTGATAACATCAT